>NZ_JADBTZ010000237.1:0-7076 GCF_020245885.1 Microcystis sp. M165S2
CTGAAAGGTCGCGAAAGTCTGTGGACTTTGTGTAAGACAGTACATGGTTTTTTAACCGTGGTATGCAACGGTGGTTGAAGCAGAAACTTAAATCGTGAGGTTTAGGAATCGCCGCACTTTTAGGGCGGCGAGGATGTCAATTTCTGACCGCTCAAAGCTAGGCGAGGATCAGTTCGATTACCTGGCCGCCTTGACGGTTGATTTCTTGCAATTTGTTCGATAGTTGCTCGTAGGCAACGAGATACTCGCTCACACTGCGACGCACACGGGTTTGTCGTCCCACTTTTGCGCCACTCACCACGCGCAAGCGATAGAATTTGCCCCGATCGCCCCCAGCTAATCCGGTTAAGGATTGACCAGTTCCGTTAATATAAACGGGGGAAGCACTGTTATAGGCTAGTTCCCTGGTCAGTTTTCCCTCTTTTAACGGCGCACGATCGCTGGTCGCATAACCGCGATAGACTTGGAACAGCCGACTAAAACCGACGGTTTTCTGACCCGTCTGGGTAGCGAAACCACGATAGTAGGGGACAATGTTCTGGCCGAAATGTTGGTTGTATTCGGGGGAATCGAAATAGGAATTAATTTCTGCTTCGTAACCCTGTTGATTGTAGAGATCGGTGTGGAAAGCGATCTCAGCTTGATCGTAGGGAGCGCGACCGAGCAGGTGTTTATAATTCAACTCGATAAAGCGATTTTGGGGATTGCTGTGGAAAAATTTCTGCCGATATAGTTCTGATTGAGCGATCGCCCGAACAAAATCCCTGACGCTAATCGAACGATTGCGTAAGAGGGATTCTAGGCTGATTAGGCGCTCGCTGGACATCAGATGCTCGTTGCCCAAGATCTGTCGATAGGCCCCGCGGATCACCACTTCTACCTGTTCATCACTGTCGGTGGCGCGTAATTCCAAGCGGGGGGAACCGTTGTAGGGTTCAAATCCCAGTCTTTGGGCTGCCATTAAGCTAGTCATCGTCGATCCTCCTGAAACTAACTGTATATGGATATAACAAGGTCTGGAAGAACAGGTGATTGCTAACCCTTTTGCTAACAACCTCCTGTCTTTCCAGACCAGCAGTTTTTTTGATCGGACTAGCTGAGAGCGTTGATCGCGTAGTCGATATAGGAGTTGGCTTCTACCGCAGGGTCGCCACTTAAACCATGGTTGGCTTTGATGTATTTGAGGGCTTCGATGTACCAGCTAGGAGACAGGTCGAAGGTGCGGTTGATTTCGTCGATACCAGCGATGAGGTACTCGTCCATCGGACCGGTTCCACCAGCAACTAAGCAGTAGGTCACCATGCGGAGGTAGTAACCGATGTCACGAGCGCATTTGTCTTTACCGCGTTGGTCCGCCGCAAAGTTAGCCCCTTGCATTTGGGTGGTGTAGGGGTACTTGTTGTACACTGCTTGAGCAGCACCGGAGATTAAAGAATTAGCTTTTTCGGTTAACGCTTTAGCGGCGGTGAGGCTGGCAGAAGCTTGACGAAAACGACCGAAAGCAACTTGGATTTCGGTGCTGCTTAAGAAACGTCCTTGAGAATCAGCGGCTGCTACGGCTTCGGTAAGGGGGGTTTTCATTGTTTGGTATCTCCCAATAATCTTGCAATAAGTTTCCTACGGTTCAATTGAGACTAGCCCCAGGGACTAGGCGACAGCAGCGGCGGCGCGGTCGAAGTAGCTGGCAATTTCAGACATTAAAGCACTGCAATCGCCAGGGGTGACACCGTTGCGATCGTTAGCGATGGACAAAGCAGCTTCTTTCATTTTGCTTACGCCAGCGGCTACGGAAGCTCCAGGTACTCCTAAAGCTACATAGGTTTCGCGAAGACCATTTAAGCAACGATCATCGAGAACACTGCCGTCGCCAGCGAAGGTAGCGTAGGTAACATAGCGCAAGATGATTTCCATGTCGCGTAAGCAAGCGGCCATACGACGGCTGGTGTAGGCATTACCACCGGGGGTGATCAGTTGGGGCTGTTCAGCGAACAGGCTACGAGCGGCGTTAGCAACGATGGTGGAAGCGTTACTGGTGATCCGGTTAACAGAGTCCATCCGTTTGTTGCTGTCGGCAACCATGGCGCTCAGAGCGTCTAGTTGGGAAGAGCTTAAATATTCGCCGCGAGCATCAGCTTGGGATACTACCCGGGTGAATGCGTCAAACATTGTGACAATCTCCTAAATTTAAATGGGATTTGCTTGCAATTAAATGGTTTTCCCTCTTAAGGGATTTCACGGTGAGCCTGGACGAGCCTTGACCGTGATTGTTGCGACCTACTTTAAGAAACCTGAAAAAACTTCATGGCTCTCTCATAAATCACTTAAGGAGGTTAAACAAGTATCCAGCTTAACTTTTGTCTGTTATCTTGGCCCCTCAAATTAAATTTATACACTGCTGTCGAAACTTTGTTTGTTACATATTATTAAGTTTTTTGCTGTCTTTTTGTAACAGTCACTTAACAATAACTCGATCGAGTTGGTCAGGAATTGATGACCATGGCTCAAAGCCTCTCACCGTCGGGAAATCAGAGACAGCAAGGCTTTAAGGGTATAAAGGGCAGCAAGATAAAAATTTTAAGTTTTTTTTAATATTTTCCCCCTTTCCCTTCCCCTATTACCCAAGGATTGCCCTTTCCAGCCCTCCAATTACGATGAAGTTTTGTAAAGAAGGGAGAGGGGAGAGGGGAGTGCGGTGTGGGGTGTAGGGTGTGGGGTGTGGGGTGTCTCCTGACGTTAAACTAGAAACCGGTGATCAAAAAATCTAGCCGTCCGAACCCGATGATTTCCTCCTTTCCCGTTCCTAATAGCTTAAATTGCCCTCAAATTCGCCTTGCTATTCGTTCCCTGCAGCCGCAATTGGTTCACTGGCGCCGACAAATACACCAAAAACCAGAACTAGGCTTTCAAGAACACCTCACCGCCTCCTTAATCAGTCAAACCCTGACTAAATACGGAATTGAGCATCAAACTGGCATCGCCGGCACCGGAATTGTCGCCACCATCGAAGGCAGTCAACCGGGGCCGGTTTTAGCCCTGCGGGCCGATATGGATGCACTACCGATCGCCGAAGAAAACCAAGTCCCCTATTGTTCCCAACATCCGGGCCAAATGCACGCCTGTGGTCACGATGGCCACACAGCGATCGCCCTCGGCACGGCAGTTCACACAGCACAAAACCGTCACCATGTCAAGGGAAAAGTAAAAATTATTTTCCAACCCGCCGAAGAGGGGCCGGGGGGGGCGAAACCGATGATCGAAGCGGGAGTGCTGAAAAATCCCGACGTGGACGGAATTATCGGGCTGCATCTCTGGAATAATCTGCCTTTAGGGACAGTGGGCGTGAAAAATGGTCCCTTAATGGCGGCGGTGGAATGTTTCGATCTCCAGATTCAAGGCCGGGGCGGCCACGGGGCAATTCCCCATCAAACCGTCGATTCACTACTGGTGGCGGCCCAAATCGTCAACGCCTTGCAAACTATCGTCGCCCGCAACCTTAACCCCCTCGATGCTGCCGTGGTGACTGTGGGTAAATTAGCAGCGGGAACCGCTAGAAACGTGATCGCCGATAGTGCTAATCTCAGTGGGACGGTGCGCTATTTCAATCCCCAGTTAGGGGGCTATTTCCGACAACGGATGGCAGAAATTATCGCGGGCATCTGCCAAAGTCAGGGGGCTAGTTATCAATTCGATTACTGGCAATTGTATCCCCCGGTAATCAATCATGATCAGATGGCGGAATTAGTGCGCTCAATCGCCGCACAAGTGGTGGAAACCCCAGCCGGAATCGTTCCCGAATGTCAAACCATGGGAGGGGAAGATATGTCCTTCTTTTTACAGGAAGTACCGGGCTGTTATTTCTTCTTGGGGTCTGCCAATCCCGAATTAGGATTAGCCTATCCCCACCATCATCCCCGCTTTGATTTTGATGAATCGGTGTTAGCGATGGGAGTCGAGATTTTTGTCCGTTGCGTCGAAAAATTCTGCAACTCTAAGACTTTCTAGAAATCCGTTCAAGGTGAACAGTTTTTGTCAAACCCGAAACCGCTAAACTGATCACTGAATCAGACAAGTAAAAAAGCATGAACAATAATACCCACGAAAACGATGCCCAACGGGTGAAAATCCTCAGCGAGGCCCTACCCTATATACAAGAATTTCGCGGTCGTACCGTAGTGGTTAAATACGGTGGTGCGGCCATGAATAACAGCGATATCAAAGACACGGTCATGCGAGATATCGTTTTTCTCTCCTGTGTGGGAGTTCGTCCCGTTATTGTCCACGGTGGCGGTCCAGAAATCAATAGTTGGCTGGATAAATTAGGCATTGAACCCCAATTTAAAGACGGTTTACGCGTCACCGATGCCGCCACCATGGATGTGGTAGAAATGGTGCTAGTCGGACGCGTCAATAAAGAAATTGTTGCCCTGATCAATCAAGCCGGCGGTAAAGCGGTAGGATTATGCGGTAAGGATGGCAATCTGATCACTGCTCGTCCCGTGGGTAAAGAGGGCATTGGTTTTGTGGGAGAAGTGAGCAGTGTCGATACTAGCGTCGTCGAATCCTTGGTTAATAGTGGCTATATTCCCGTGATTTCCAGTGTGGCCGCCGATGAAACCGGCCAAGCTCATAATATCAATGCCGATACGGTAGCCGGAGAAATAGCGGCGGCTTTAGGGGCAGCTAAACTGATTTTGATGACTGATACAGCCGGAATTTTCGAGAATTACAAAGATCCTTCCACTTTATTGGCTAAATTGGATATCCAACAGGCCCGGGAGTTGATTCAAAAAGGCATCGTTGCTGGTGGGATGATTCCCAAAGTTGGCTGCTGCGTGCGATCGCTAGCCCAGGGAGTTCAGGCTGCTCATATTATCGATGGTCGTCTTCCCCACGCCCTTTTACTGGAAATTTTCACCGATCGAGGCATCGGTTCCATGATTGTGGCCTCTGGTTATACTAATCTATAGTAGGGCTTTAAGACTTTTAGACCTTTTGTCAATCAAAAAGTACTGGATATGGGAGTGATCGGGGGGAAATTTAGGCACTTTTTCCCTGAAAATTAGGTAATTGGCCACCTCAAAACTGGTAAAACCCCACACCCTGCCACCACCGAAAAACTTTTTGCCGCAAACCCGATAGTAGTAATTACCGTACTTTTGGTCAAAAAGACTTGCCTAAAACCAGAGATCTGGTGTACAAGTAAGTTAGTAAACGCGCTTCTCGCTCCTTTGCAATGGCAAAAGTCTTAGTCTTGAGTTAGTTTAGTCGGGAAGCGCAAAATCCGAAGTTTTCATAGCAATTGAATTTATGACCAAACAAGCTGTAGCTCACCCGATGGTGAAGTTTCAACGCAAGGTTAGCAAGTGGATAGATGCAAAAGTAGTCAAACCTAGCGATAGTATCTGGAAACTCGCTCTTTTATACGGAGATGATTGGGCATACTGGAAGCAAGAGTTGCTCGATTTCGGTTTCTCCATGCAAGACCCTCTCAGCGAAGTGGTAGCGGTAGAAGCTTGGGACGAAGAATAAGCGACCATCGACTCAAAAGCAGCTTTCTACCAAGATTATCGCCATGGGATCGACTCCGATTATCCTTTCCGCTCTGGTTATCTTATCCTTAAGCGCGAGTTGTTCTCCCCAGACCGAAACCCAACCACTGCCACCGGCAGCCCGTACTACTACCGTCAACGTCACCACGGCTAAACCGGCAACCATCGGACGCAATCTCGATTACACGGGAACTACCCGACCTTTAAAAGTCGTTTCTCTGCGATCGCAAGCCACCGGTCAGTTACTTAATCTCGTCGTCGATGTGGGAGATGAGGTGCAATTAGGACAAATCCTCGCTCATGTTGATGATCGTCTCCTTGCCACCGTTGTCCGGCAAGAAAAAGCCGCCCTGTCGTCCCTAGAAGCGGAATTAGCCCGGGCGAGAATTGAAGTCAGTAACGCTGAAATTGAAGTGGAGCGCCTACAACTACAATACCAACAGGCCAAAAATGATGGCGAGCGCCAGCAAAAATTAGCCCTAGAAGGAGCGATTCCCCTGCAACAGGCCGAAACAGCCCAAACTACGGCAGCAGTAGCTTTAAAAGCCGTTAATAGCGGGCGATCAAGAATTAAAGTCGAGGAGCAGGTGGTGGCGGCAATTATCGGCAGAATTGCCGCCCAAAAATCGGTCATCGCTCAGGAACAACAACGTCAGGCCTACGCTATTCTTAAATCACCGGCGACGGGGATAGTTATCGAAAAACTGAAAGAGCCGGGGGATTTAGTCAGTATCGGCGATGAAGTCCTCAAAATTGGCGATTTTCAGCAGGTCAAGGTGGTAGTATTATTATCGGAATTGGATTTAAAAACGATTAATTTAGGACAAAAGGTTAATGTCAGCCTTGATGCTTTCGGTGATAGAAATTTTTCCGGTCGCATCACCAGGATTTTTCCCCTCAGCCAAGGCACGGCCCGGCGGATTCCTGTGGAGATTGCTCTACCCAATGGGGATGGTTTAATCAAAGGGGGATTATTGGCCCGGGTGCGGTTTAATAATAATTCTGCCCCTCAGGTGATTGTTCCCGAAACAGCAATTGTCAGTCAAGGGGAATCCGCGGCAATTTTCGTCCTTTCCGAGTCTAACTCGCAAGTGGAAAAACGTCCCGTTCGTCTCGGTCAAGCGCTCGACGGTCAAGTAGAAATTATCACTGGACTTGAACCGGGGGAGCGTTTCGTCGTTAATAGTAGTAAACCTTTGCAAAATGGTGAAAAAGTCCGCGTCAGTATCCTAAGTAATCCTTGAGCAAACCAGGGGCGAACCCATCGGCAGGCAGCTTTTATCCTATCACCCCAGGGATCAACGTTTTGATGCTGTTAGGGTTGAGATAGGTCGGTTAGTGACTCACCGTTCGCTCATTTCTCGAACCGAAAATTTGATAAATTGTCTCATCGAAAATTTTGGGTCTGAAACCCCGTCGTTCTACGACGGCTTTACCGTTAAATACTAGCGCATTTACCAAATATATGCTAAAATGTGAGACATGGAAAAAGCCTATTCGTTTCGATTTTACCCAACACCCGAACAA
>NZ_JADBTZ010000238.1:0-11857 GCF_020245885.1 Microcystis sp. M165S2
AAGGCCGAATTTGAAGTCTTTTCTGAACGAAACCCCCTACTATCTGTGGTCAAGGTTCAGTTTTTAGCTTGGTTATCGCTTTTTCCATTGTAGCTTAAAGCCGTCCTAAAAGGACGGGGTTTTAACCCAAATTTTCGATAAGAAAAAGGAGTATCAATCAAGCTGCCTCCTGACTCCTGACTTCGTTAGCCCTTCAGCAATAAATCGCTAATTTCCGACTGACAATGACCAATTAAACGATTAATCGCTTTTTTTCCTTGTTTACCTTGATAATCTGAGCGATCGCTCTCAGTAATTTCGTAGGGACGACCGATCGCCACCTTAACACGATGATAAAATACAACAGGATGCCAACCATCTTGATCGAATAAAGGTTCTGTGGTATCTAACCAGCGTAGCAAACGCACGGGAAAAGGACTAATAGCAGTTTCCGACTCGGAGAGAATAGCCACAGGTAAGACAGACAAATTCTCCACGGGACAACGCAGGGCTAAATGGGCAAATCCGCTTTGAAAACGGCTAATTTGACGAGGAGGAGTCAAATTTAACATCGGCGATCCACCTTCTGGAAATAAACCGATCCATCGTCCGGACTGTAAAAAATCCGTTGCTTGCCGAAAAAAAGTTCGGTGGCGTTTTTCGGGGGTATCAAAGGGAAAACAGCCTAATTCTCCGATTAATTCCCGCAAAAGCGGCGTTTTTCCCATGTAGTGATGACAGGCGATCGGGAGACTTTTGCCCAAAGCTTGAATTAAGATCGGCGCGTCCAAAAAGCTACGATGGTTACTTACCACGATCGCCACTCCTTGGCTGGGTAGATTTTCTTGACCGACGGTAAACAGACCCGTGCGCGTGGTATCAAGAATTAAACGAGAGGTAGATAGGGGGGTAAGCAGCTTCATGGAAAAAAAAAATCGGCCTTAAGATTGTTTTTATTGACTTAGATCACAACTAAAGGATAAAACAGAATTAGAGGATCATAAAATATAGGGATTATGTCCCAATCATCTACGGATCAGCCTCGGGGCAGCCTCGTCTATTAAAAAAAATAAATTTCATGAATGATTTGAATGAGCGAAAAACATTTGCTTTAACAACACCTCTTTATTATGTCAACGATATCCCTCACATCGGTAGTGCTTACACAACGATCGTAGCGGATGTTATGGCACGATGGCAGCGGTTACAGGGCAATTCTGTCCTCTTAATTACAGGAACCGACGAACACGGACAGAAAATCGAACGGACTGCTGCGGCCAAAGGACTCAATCCCCAGGAACACTGCGATCGCATCGCCACCAGTTTTGCCAATCTCTGGGCAAAGCTACATATCCAGTATGATCGCTTTAGTCGCACCACTGCCCCCCGTCATCAGGCAATTGTTAACGAATTTTTTGAAAGAGTCTGGGAAAAGGGCGATATCTATCTCGATCGCCAACAGGGTTGGTATTGCGTCGCCTGTGAAGAATTTAAGGAAAAAAGAGAACTATTAGATAATGGCTGTTGTCCCATTCATACTAATCTGGCCGCCGAATGGCGCGACGAGGAAAACTATTTTTTCCGTCTCTCTAAGTATCAGGCACAACTAGAACAACTTTACCAAGAGCAAGCCGATTTTATTCAACCAGAAAGCCGACGTAATGAGGTTCTCAACTTCGTCAACCAGGGACTACAGGACTTCTCCATCTCTAGGGTTAATGTCGCTTGGGGGTTTCCCATTCCCCACGATGGTCAGCATACCATCTACGTTTGGTTTGATGCCCTTCTTGGCTATGTTACCGCCCTTCTCGACCCCGAAGACGAACCCACCCTAGAAAATGCCTTGGCCAAATGGTGGCCGATCGATCTGCATCTGATCGGTAAAGATATATTAAGATTCCATGCCATTTATTGGCCGGCTATGCTAATGTCGGCAGGTTTACCCTTGCCCAAAAGAGTGTTCGGCCATGGCTTTTTGACCAAAGACGGGCGGAAAATGGGCAAAAGTCTCGGTAATACCCTCGATCCCTTCGATTTGGTTGAGCGCTATGGGGCCGATGCCGTCCGTTACTATTTCGTCAAAGAGATTGAATTAGGACAGGATGGCGATTTTCAGGAAACCAGATTTGTTAATATTCTTAACGCGGATTTAGCCAACGATTTAGGCAACCTCCTCAATCGCACCCTAGGCATGGTTAAAAAATACTGCCAAAATATCCCCCCCCAGTTGACTGGCGTAGATATCCCGAACGATAATCGTCTTAAGAATATGGGGATCAATCTAGGGGTAATTGTTGAACAGAAGTATGATGCGCTACAATTTAATCAAGCCTGTGAGGAAATATTGGCGTTAATTCGTGCCAGTAACAAGTTTATCGATGAGAGTGCGCCCTGGAGTTTATTTAAACAGAAACAACAAGCAGCAGTAGAACAAGTCCTCTACGCGGTTTTGGAATCAGTCAGACTCTCTGCCTACCTACTCTCACCGATAATACCGACCTTGAGCAGTAAAATTTATCAACAACTAGGTTTTGTTATTGATTTTAATACTTTCAGGTCGGAGGATGGGGAAAACTTCCCTGATGGTGTCTCTTTTTCCCAACACTGTCAATGGGGATTACCCACAAATCCACAACTAGGAACACCTGAACCGATCTTTTCTAAACTAGAACTGCCGTTAAACGATTCCTAAAGGAATTTTTTAATAACTCTATTTTTTAAGGTCTGTTGTCCTTTGGGATACAACTGGCAAACAATCAACACTAAACTTTTAACAAACGAGGAAAAATAAAATGTTTGATGATTATGACACGGCCCCAGTCTTCACCCCCGAACAAGTGCTAGAAAATCGCGGTCGTGTGGCGATTTTCATCGATGGTTCCAATTTATTTTATGCGGCTCTGCAATTAGGTATCGAAATTGACTACACCAAATTACTTTGTCGTTTAACTGCCGGTTCTCGTCTCTTGCGCGCCTTCTTTTATACTGGAGTTGATCGCACTAACGAAAAACAGCAGGGATTCCTCCTCTGGATGCGTCGCAACGGTTATCGAGTCATCGCTAAAGATCTAGTACAATTACCCGATGGTTCCAAAAAAGCCAATCTCGACGTGGAAATCGCCGTGGATTTAATGGCTCTAGTCGGTTCCTATGATACCGCAGTCATTGTCAGTGGTGATGGGGATTTGGCCTATGCTGCCGATTCCGTCAGTTACCGTGGTGCGCGAGTGGAAGTGGTTAGTTTGCGATCGATGACCAGTGATAGTTTAATTAATGTAGCCGATCGCTATGTTGATCTAGATCAAATTAAAGAAGAAATTCAAAAAACCAGCAAACATCACGTTGGTTATAATAATTTCCCCGTCAGCGTCTTGGATCAAGATCGGAGCAGTCGCTAGAAAAATTCGGCAAAAATCAAGTTTAAGGTGGGTAATTCCCACCTTTTTCAGTTATCAGTGACCAGTTATCAGTTATCAGTGACCACTCCCCATCTGCTGAATCCTCAATTAAGCGATACTACTGCGCTTTCTCGCTTCCTTATAAGATGTCCCCACATCCTGTAAACCGACTTTAATCATCTGTTGTTCCAAAAGGGCAAAAAAACGCAGGCGATCGCCACCTTTAATCACCGCTAAATTGTGCGCTTCCGCTAAGGCGATCGGATAACCATAACCTTTTAACACCTGGGCCAGTAAAATACTCAAAGAGCGATCGAGTAATTCTCGCTCCTCCACCACCCAAGCAGGAACCTCTACCCTAGCGATTTCCGTCCCCACATGGAGATAACAGAAGTAAATGCGATGTTCATCCCCATAAAGATCGAGTATTTTCAAAGAACTGCGCCAAAAAGGACTTCTTTGTCCCGGTTCCAATAAATAACCCCAGAGAGAAGCATCCCGGAGAGGATCGACGACGCGACAAGGAGTTTTTTCTGGGTCTAAATCACCGCAATTGATCAAGCAATTGGGACTATCATGGGGACAAGATTGTAAACGCAGGAAATTTAAGCCTTCCGTGCTACGAGAAGCACTAATATAACCCATAAGCGGGATTCTAGCTGATTTTAAATCGTCCCAAGACTGAAAAATCGGTGGCAAAATTAAATCTTTTGCTTCCGGGGGGAGACTATCGATAAACCAATAGATCAAAGAACCATCCACGAGGGCTAAATTTGGTTCATAATGGGCGCCGGGGGGTTTTACCCAACGAGTAGCCATTTCTGCTAACATTTGGCTTTCTAATACCGTCCGACGATAACTCATCCACTCATCCACGCGAATACCCCACTGTTTAGAAATGTAGAGGTCTTCTGATTTGTAATAGACTTCGGGAATGCTATCGAGCAGCGGGTGTAAATTTTGACCATAGTGCAACATAATCCTACCGATATTAATTAGATAACAGTAGGCGATTTCGTGGTGAGAAGGGGCAATTTGGGAACCATCCGTGGCAAAAACGCTATGACTTTCGGGAGCGGGAAGGATAGTAATGCGGGTGTCGAGAGGTTCGATCGGTAGCGCTACGGAGAAAATTAGGCGATCGTGCCAGTTATGATAGAGTTCTAGCAGTTTTTCCTGTTGCTGTTGCGCTTGTTCTAAAAGAATTTTCGCTCGCTGCACTCGCTCGCGACTAGCTGCCACTTCCTGTTGAAAATGTTGACTAATCCCGGGCATTTTTGCCGCTAATTTCGCAAGATCGAGCATAACTATCCTCTACCTGACTTTTTTTGATGTTATCGCAATTTTGTCAGTTATTGTCAAATTTATCCTTAGTAATCTCCGCTTACAGCAGTTATCTTAATGGTGAGATAGGAAGTTTTCCTTTTGGGGAGTCGCTCGTCAATACCAAAAAGGAATCTTGCGTATTTAGACAATATTTCTCCTTGAGATCATTACAGTTTTGATAAGAAATAATTTGCTCATGTTGCAGTCTACCAACAATAATACCAGGGTGTATTCCTTGTTGTTTGGCAAATTGATTAATAGCTTTTTTACTTAGACAATTATTGGCGATAAATATCTGCCAATCTCTGGAATTAATTAATAAATTAGCCGCAAAAATATCCGCCTCTTTTTCTTTAATTTTATCTTGAATATCTTGCCCTTCTAAAAATAAAATTCGTTTCCCATGTAATACAATATGACCAGCTTCATGAAAAAAAGAAAACCAAAAATGATCATTTGTTTTGTATCGATCGCTCAATTGAATTAAAGCTTTCTGAGAACCTAACCAACGGGTAGCACCGTGTACCCTTGTTTTCGGAAGTTCAGGAACAAAGACCAAGGCAACTCCCGCTGCCGCACAAAGGTCGATCATTTGCGGTTGAAATACCTTGATCGACTTAACAGTTAACAAACGAATTTGCTGCAAGATATCTCTGAATTTCAACTCGTTGTAATCAGCACAATTAATTTTCGATGCCTCTATTTCTCCTTGACGTAACCATGCTGTTATCGCCCCTTGATCGCTCTCAAATGCCTGAGACTTTCTAAAATCAATCGATAAATTTCTCCCCCAAATCTCCTCCCATTGCTCAGGGGAGACAACGGCAAAAAAAATTAAGCTCTCCCGTAATTGCTCTATTTTATCCTCATAAAACTTGAGCCAGCCTAGTTTAGTCATCTGCCGATAAGGAATTTTTTTTAACCAGCCTAAATAACCTTTTAATCTTTGATTCTCGTTTTTTCTCGCTAAATATTCCCGATAAAGTCTTTCGCGCTCTATCCAGAAACGAGCGGGAGTTCCTAACACTAACTCTATCTGTAAAGCGGTATCGCTAGTAATCTCCGCTTTACCTTTTCTGATCTCATTGATAGTCTTTCTCGGTCTGCCCATACGTTGGGCCAGTTCCGATTGAGACATATTTCTTTCTTCTAGGATTTCGGCAAGGGTTTCTCCCGGTGGAGAAATAAAATCCGGTGCATATCTGTTCTCAATAGTATTAGTCATGTTTTAAATCGTCGAGTCTTTGCCTGATTTTCTTAGCCATCTTCTCTCCATACTGTTTTTTCAGGAGCCGTTGGCTATTGCATTCGTTCTCAAATTTTTTTTTCTTAAATACAATATCCATTGTAGATGACCCTTGTAATATTTTAACCTTTAGGGTTAACAATATTTTATGGCAGCATATTTGTGGGGCATCCAGTACAAAAGCTCTAAATATAGCGTTAAGAGCTAATAGTCTAGACACCAATTCTGAAAATGAGGTTAGCTAGAGACAGTTTTTCAGACATTAGCCGATTAATTAGGCGATAATTATCGCTACAATTGCATGATCAAGCCAAAACAACGAAGCTGTAGTTTTATCGCCTAATAACGCTCGAATTAAGTGCCGCCGCCGCCCAAGAAAAAGACAATCTCTAACATCTAAACCGGAGAAAAGCACAATAAGCGACTTGACAACAAGAGCAACAATTTGCTATAATGGCCTTTTGTCAACGATTTGACCTTCGGTAATAGGAGTTCAGAGTAACCTTAGATACAGCCCTATCATGCCCACCATTCAGCAATTAATACGCGACGAAAGATCCAAAGCGAAAAGAAAAACCAAATCTCCCGCCCTCAAACAATGCCCCCAACGTCGGGGAGTTTGTACAAGAGTATATACCACCACACCGAAAAAACCCAACTCAGCCCTACGGAAAGTGGCTAGGGTACGTTTAACCTCTGGATTTGAGGTGACAGCCTACATCCCGGGCATCGGTCATAACCTGCAAGAACACTCCGTCGTCCTCATTCGGGGCGGTCGGGTTAAAGATCTGCCCGGAGTCAGATATCACATCATTCGCGGCACCCTCGATGCCACTGGGGTGAAAAACCGTCAAAAGGCGCGGTCTAAGTACGGAACCAAACGCCCCAAACCCGCAGCTAAATAAACAGGGAATTGATTAACCAAAAAAATACTCCCACCGAGTCGGTCAAAGTTAACCCAAGAGACTTGAGACTCGCAGGAGAGGGTTTGAGATGGGCTGTAATCATCCGACTGTCAAGCAAAAGTTAAAGTTAACCTAGAAAATTCAGGAATACTCCGATGTCTCGCCGTAAAAACGTCAAAAAACGTCCTATTCCCCCCGATCCCGTTTACAATAGCTGTTTAGTCAGCATGACCATCCGCCGGATCATGCGATCGGGCAAAAAATCCCTGGCCGCTAATATCGTTTACGATGCCCTGAAAACCGTCGGCGAACGTACCGGTCAAGAACCCCTAGAAGTATTTGAAAAAGCCGTTAAAAACGCCACTCCCCTAGTGGAAGTGAAAGCCCGCCGGGTCGGTGGAGCCACCTATCAAGTACCGATGGAAGTACGCAGCAATCGTGGTAGTACATTGGCACTACGCTGGTTGGTTCATTATGCTCGGACTAGAGGCGGCAAAACCATGGCCGGTAAACTGGCCAACGAGATCATGGATGCGGCCAACGAAACCGGCGGCACGATCAAAAAGCGGGAAGAAACCCACCGCATGGCAGAAGCAAACAAAGCCTTCGCCCACTATCGTTACTAAACCATACTTAGGGCGGTAGACCAGACCTCTGCCGCTAAAAAAACTGTCGAGAAAAGTATAGAATTGTAAATAGTGTAAAAAATACTGGAACAAAATCCAATTTCACTGGCAAGCAAAGCAAGGAGGTTGCTGTGGCACGGACTATCCCGCTAGAGAGAGTGCGAAACATCGGAATCGCCGCTCATATAGACGCGGGCAAAACAACGACAACAGAAAGAATCCTGTTCTACACGGGAGTCGCTCATAAACTGGGCGAAGTCCACGACGGAACGGCAATTACCGACTGGATGGAACAGGAACGGGAGCGGGGAATCACCATCACCGCCGCCGCCATCAGTACCAGTTGGCAAGATCATCGCATCAACATCATTGATACCCCCGGTCACGTCGATTTCACCATTGAAGTGGAACGTTCCATGCGGGTACTCGATGGCGTAGTGGCGGTTTTCTGCTCTGTTGGTGGTGTACAACCCCAATCGGAAACCGTCTGGAGACAAGCCGATCGGTACAAAGTACCCCGGATTGCCTTTGTCAACAAAATGGACAGAACGGGAGCGAATTTCTTCAAAGTTTACGAACAATTAAGAGATCGCCTCAGAACTAACGCCGTTCCCATCCAAATGCCGATCGGCGCGGAAAGCGAACTGAGCGGGATCGTTGATCTCGTCAAGATGCGCGCCTATATATATAAGGACGATCTAGGGAAAGACATAGAAGAAACCGACATTCC
The DNA here is from genome assembly GCF_020245885.1 of Microcystis sp. M165S2. Taxonomy (NCBI): domain Bacteria; kingdom Bacillati; phylum Cyanobacteriota; class Cyanophyceae; order Chroococcales; family Microcystaceae; genus Microcystis; species Microcystis sp. M165S2. The sequence goes on from NZ_JADBTZ010000238.1 coordinate 8,211, forward strand.
CGAAGACTTATTGAAAAAGGCCGAAGAATTCCGCCTGCAACTGGTGGAAGCTGTAGCGGAAGCTGATGAAGAACTCCTAGAAAAATATCTAGAAGGTGAAGAACTCACCGCAGCGGAAATCAAACGCGGTCTCAGAGAAGGGACGATTGCAGGTACAATTGTTCCCGTCCTCTGCGGTTCAGCCTTCAAAAACAAAGGGGTACAACTGCTCCTCGATGCCGTCGTCGATTATCTGCCCTCGCCCTCGGAAGTAGCTGCCGTTAAAGGGATTCTCCCCGACGGAACCGAAGAAATCCGGGAAGCGAAAGATGATGCTCCCTTCTCTGCTCTCGCCTTCAAAATCATGGCCGATCCCTTCGGTCGTTTAACCTTCCTGCGGGTTTATTCTGGGGTTTTGGCCAAAGGCAGCTACGCTTATAACTCCACCAAAGGAACCAAAGAACGGATCGCTCGCCTGATTGTCCTCAAATCCAACGAACGGATCGAAGTGGATGAACTGCGCGCTGGTGATCTAGGAGCAGCGATCGGACTGAAAAACACCATTACTGGGGATACCCTCTGTGATGAGAAAAACCCGATTATCCTAGAATCCCTCTTTATCCCCGAACCGGTTATCTCCGTGGCGGTGGAACCGAAAACCAAACAGGACATCGAGAAACTCAGCAAAGCTCTGCAAGCTCTCTCCGATGAAGATCCCACCTTCCGGGTCAAAGTTGATCCCGAAACCAATCAAACGGTAATCGCCGGGATGGGAGAACTGCACCTGGAAATCCTGGTCGATCGAATGCTCCGGGAATATAAAGTCGAAGCAACCGTGGGCGCTCCCCAAGTTGCCTATCGGGAAACTGTGCGGAAACCCGTACGGGCTGAGGGTAAATTTATCCGTCAAAGTGGCGGTAAAGGGCAGTACGGCCACGTCGTCATCGAACTCGAACCGGGTGAACCGGGGTCTGGCTTTGTTTTTGTCTCCAAAATTGTCGGTGGTGCTATCCCCAAAGAATACATCAACCCGTCAGAACAAGGGATGAAAGAAGCTTGCGAATCGGGGATCGTAGCGGGTTATCCCGTCATCGACCTGAAGGCAACCCTGGTGGATGGTTCTTTCCACGATGTGGACTCCTCGGAGATGGCCTTTAAGATTGCCGGTTCCATGGCGATCAAAGAAGCGGTGATGAAAGCTTCTCCCGTTCTCCTAGAACCGATGATGAAGGTTGAGGTGGAAGTACCCGAAGACTTCATCGGTAACGTCATCGGTGATCTTAACTCCCGTCGGGGACAAATCGAAGGTCAAGAAACCGAGACCGGCATCGCCAAAGTCTCCGCTAAAGTTCCCCTAGCGGAAATGTTTGGTTACGCCACTGATATTCGCTCCAAAACCCAAGGAAGGGGCATCTTCACCATGGAATTTAGCCATTACGAAGAAGTCCCCCGCAACGTGGCCGAGACGATTATCACCAAAAGTAAAGGGAACGGCTAATCAGTGACCAGTGACCGGTGAGCAGTGAAGACAAACCGATCATTTAAAGTTGGTCGGTCAACTCTAATAACTGCTAACTTAAAACTGATCTCTGGTGACTGATTACTGTTCACCCAGCTGAAGAAGAAAAAAAAACAAAGGAACAGAAAGTAAATGGCACGCGCTAAATTTGAACGGACGAAACCCCACGTTAACATCGGTACGATCGGTCACGTTGACCACGGCAAAACTACCCTCACCGCCGCTATCACTATGACCCTAGCGGCTCTGGGTAATGCCCAAGCTAAAAAATACGATGAAATCGATGCCGCTCCTGAAGAAAAGGCTCGCGGGATCACCATCAACACCGCTCACGTTGAGTACGAAACCGCTGATCGCCACTATGCTCACGTTGACTGCCCCGGCCACGCGGACTATGTAAAAAACATGATCACCGGTGCGGCACAGATGGACGGTGGTATTCTCGTGGTCTCGGCCGCTGATGGCCCCATGCCCCAAACCCGGGAACATATCCTGCTGGCTCGTCAGGTGGGTGTACCTAACCTGGTCGTCTTCCTCAACAAAAAAGATATGGTGGATGATGAGGAGTTACTGGAACTCGTAGAACTGGAAGTGCGCGAACTTCTCAGCAGTTACGACTTTGCTGGCGACGATATCCCCATTATTGCTGGTTCTGCTAAAGAAGCCCTCGAGTACATGACCAAAAACCCCAAAGCCCAAAAAGGCGATAACGAGTGGGTAGATGCGATTTATGAATTAATGGACGCGGTGGATAGCTATATTCCCACTCCTGAACGGGCGATCGATAAACCCTTCCTGATGGCGGTAGAAGACGTATTCTCGATTACTGGTCGGGGGACGGTGGCTACCGGTCGGATCGAACGCGGTAAGGTAAAAGTGGGTGATAACGTGGAATTGGTCGGGATCAGAGAAACTCGCCCCACCACCGTTACTGGGATCGAAATGTTCAAGAAAAGTCTTGAAGAAGGAATGGCTGGCGATAACGCTGGTATCCTTCTACGTGGTATCCAAAAAACCGACATCGAGCGCGGCATGGTTATCGCTAAACCGGGTACAATCAAACCCCACACCCAGTTTGAAGGTGAGGTATATGTGTTAACTCAAGCAGAAGGTGGTCGTCACACTCCTTTCTTTAAAAACTATCGTCCTCAGTTCTATGTAAGGACGACCGACGTAACTGGCACTATCCAAGACTACACCTCCGACGAGGGAGAAACAGTAGAAATGGTCATGCCGGGGGACCGGATCAAAATGACTGTGGAACTGATCAACCCGATCGCTATTGAACAGGGTATGCGCTTCGCTATTCGCGAAGGTGGTCGCACCATCGGTTCTGGCGTTATCTCGAAAATTATCAAGTAGGCTAATCTACTAATTAACGGGGCAGTGAATTTAAAAGCTGCTCCGTTACTGTCTTTATTTTGTACCTTGACAATTGCAATAGGTGAAATTATGGCTACTTTACAACAACAGAAAATTCGCATTCGTTTGAAAGCTTTTGACCGGCGCTTACTCGATACTTCCTGTGAGAAGATTGTCGATACTGCCAATAGAACTAACGCCACGGCGATCGGACCGATTCCCCTACCGACCAAAAGAAAGATTTATTGTGTCCTGCGTTCCCCTCACGTTGACAAGGACTCCCGTGAACATTTTGAAACCCGCACCCATCGCCGCATTATTGATATTTACCAACCCTCTTCTAAGACAATCGATGCTTTGATGAAATTAGATTTACCCGCAGGGGTTGATATTGAGGTTAAATTGTAAAAAATGCCAAAAAGATGTTAGCGATAACATCTTTTTTTCTTAGAGACTCTTTGTCATACCAAATCCGTTTTTATACTAAATCTGGTGGCGTTGCTGAATCAAGGTATGAATGACAATCTTGCACCCATCCAAAAGTTAGTTTAGGTCTAGGTTTTAAAAATCCCACAAAAGAAGATTCATATCTCAAATCAGCAACGCCGATTTTTTCGACTTGTTCAAAGTGGCCGGAGGGCATTCAGACACTCAAAACGGACGGGTCGAAAGTGTCAGACTTAAGCAATTAAGCGTTTTTCGCTATCTGCGTCAACCCCGTTGACGCGACCACCCTAAAAAAGTGGCGTGGTGAGGAATCGCCGTCCGTTTTACGGCGGCGAGGATG
>NZ_JADBTZ010000239.1:0-9211 GCF_020245885.1 Microcystis sp. M165S2
GGAGCAGATATTAATGGTTCATTAAATATAGGGAGAAAGGTAGTCGGAGAGGTTGCATTTAGCAAGAATCCGATAGAGAGGCTTGTAGTTAGCCCTGTACGGGTCAAAGCGTACAAAGCTGATTCAAAGTGCGACGTTTGCCTAAAGAATTAGTAACTATTAAGTCACCAATAAACAACAAAGTTCAATAATTTTGGTTTGCAAAGTTGCCAAAGGTTCCGCACCCCGCTTGAGACGATATTCTAATTCGAGAAGTATGGGTAAGGTGGCGAGAAGTTGCTTAGAAGAAAAGGATTGTATCTCTTTGCGAATGAAATACAGTCGCTTGGGATTGGCAATTTCGGCGGCGGCGGCGATATTTTTGTCGTCTTTTTCTCCTTCTTCAATTTTTAATTTCACTATTGCCCAAGTGCGAAATTGACCCACTAGGGTGGCGGTGATACCCAGGGGGTTCTCGTTGCGATTTAATAATTCATTGACTAATTCTAGGGCCTTGCCTGTCTCCCGTTTTAAAATAGCACTGGCTAACTGTAAGCTGCTTTGATTGCTGGCATTGACTAAGCTTAAAATGTCCTTTTTGTCAATAGTTCCCGCCGAATTATTTTTAAATAAACGCAGTTTTTCTAACTCCATCCACAGCAAGCGGCTGTTATTTCCCACCGCTTCCGCTAAGAGTTCGATCGCATCGGAAGTTAATTTTACTCCCACTTCTTTGGCAATTTCCCTAACTCTTTGGGCAATTTCCTCGACTTTCCAAGGCGGAATTAGTTCAAATTCTCTAACCTCCGCCTGATTTTGGATAAACTTGCTCGATTTTAAGCGGGAGTCGGGTTTTTTGGCACTGGTTAATAACAGATAGGAATTTTCGGGTAAATTGGGCAAAGTGCGCTGTAATTCCTGGAAAATATCCTCGGAACATTGTTGACAAATAACCGTATCAGCTAACCAAACTAAACGATTTCCCATGCCGAAAACTGGAGTCATCGCTTGATTGAGGGCCTCGATAATTGCTTCATTGCGATCACCATTAATTTTATCATAATTAAACTGTATCCAATTGGGATCGAGAAGTTTTGCTTGCAGATTTTTCACCGCTTGGTTAATAGCAAATTCATCTTCTCCCCAATAAAATATTGTCGGCATAAGTTTCTACTTATAGCAGTTATCTTGAGTTGTTACTATTGCCCATTTTCCCAAATTTTTACAGTTTTGTCAGCAATACCAATAATTAAATATTTACCATCGGCACTAATTGCTAAAGATAACAGTTTGTCTGTGGGTTGATCAAGGGTTCCTAATTCCTCTTTGCTTGTTAAATATCAAAACTTAATCGTTTGGTCTGAAAGCTTGTTTAATCTGATCGGCACAAGCATGAGAGGATAAACCAAGAATTTCCTAATATTAACTATGGCTATTCATCAACACAGTTAAAGACGATCTGACTCGATAATTTTGAAAATTAATCAAAAAATAGACTCGATCGACCCCAAATAACGCACAATAAAAAAGGAAATGTCAAAGGAGAATCGCAAATGTTGCCCTATATCCTAGCGGTCTTTGTGGGATTGAGTAGTCTGTACCTCCTCACCACCGCTTTTATCGCCCCTGATCGCCACCGTCAAGATGATTTTCTCTGGAGTGCGGTAGGATTATTCTATGCCCTTGTCCTCTGGTTGTGCGCGGGAAGGATTACAGGCGCTATCCTCCTGGGACAAGTTGCCGCAGCCATTTTATTTATTGCTTTCGCTTGGCAAACTCTCAAACTCAGACAAGCACTTTTTTATCCCGACAAACCGGTTAAATTATTTACTATTGTCGGTTGGTTAGGCAATCGTCTCGGGAAAGTTACTCCCTCTCAATCCCCTAAAACTAAAGCTAAAGCTGAGAAAGTAGCGGCAAAAGTTAAAGAAACGGTTAAAGAAACGGTGGATCCCGTTATAGAAAAAGCGGCGGCTATCGGGGAAACTATTACAGAATCAGTGACAGAAATTGAGGAAAAAGCTCAAGAAACGGTGAACCCCGTTATAGAAAAAGCGGCGGCTATCGGGGAAACTATTACAGAATCAGTGACAGAAATTGGGGAAAAAGCCGCAGAAATTATTGATGATGGGGAAACTTTCGATGATTTCGATGATTTCGATGATTTTGATTTGGCAAAAGAAGAGATCAACTCTTCCGAAAATCCCCCAGAAATTCCTCCGACTGAACCTGTAGCAAATGTTGAAGTCGAAACTATTGCTGTTAGCGAAACGGTGATTATTGAAGTTACCGAGGAAGATTTGCCCCCAGAAGAAACTATCGGAGAAGATACTCCCCCAGAAACTCGATCCCAAAGCGCAGAAAATCCCCCCTCATCGGATTAAAAATTAAGATTATTGAGCGGGTGGGTTAGACAATAATTATGCCCCCCACCCAGTCAAACCAAGTTTACAATGTGAATGGTTTTATTTTCCTAGTACACAGGGATAGAGCTTTTCGTTTTTCGGGACGATTCCTGAGATAATCTTCTAACCAAAGACAACCTCGATCGAGCAATTTTTGTAAATAATTATATTCCGTTTCTAAGGGCCATCGATGCTTTTGACCATCCCTAGCAATAATCACAATCTCTTGACTATCAGGACTAAAAGTGATCCCATAGACGATATCTTCTTCTATTTTAAACTCCGATCGCAAATTTCCGTCCATGTCCCAGCGTCTAGCTGTACCATCCCTTGAAATAGCGGCGATTTTTTCACCATCGGGACTAAAACTAACTCCATAAACGGGAAAAGAATCGGTTTTAATCTCCTCGAAAAGATTGCCCTGTAAATCCCAAATTTTAATCTTTCCTCGAGCAGCCGTAGCAATTTTTTGGTGATCGGGAGAAAACACCAAATCATAGATAATATTATCATCGGCTGTCCAGGAATTAATTAATTGAGGCCGATAATTACTTAAATGCCAGTATTGAACTTTTCCCTCGCTTGTTCCCGTGATTATTGCTGTTCCCTCTCCATTAAAAGCAAGACTATAAATCGGTACTTGACTAGCAGTAAATTCTTGAAGCATTGTTCCTTTTTGACTCCAGATTTGTACTTTTCCATTTCTTCCTGTAATCGCTATCTGATTACTATCGGGATGAAAAGCTATACTATAGATTGAGCGCATTTTTGTGGCAAATTCTCTAATTTTTTTCCCCTGGGAATCGAGTAAAGTAATTTGACCATCTTTATTAGCAATAGCGATAATATTGCCCTGGAAATTAATGCTAACACTGGTATTATCAGTCCTAGCTTGATTTAAATTGTTCAGTTGCCAAATTTTAGCCGTTTCATCACTCGATCCAGTTACCACCTGTTTTCCATCTTGACTAAATACAGCAGTAAAAACTGATTCTTGATGTCCTCTGAGAGTAGTTATTTCTTCCCCTTGCATTCCCCAAATTTTAGCACTACCGTCACTAGATGCAGTAATTAAAAACTGGCCATCAGGACTAAAATTAACACTGTTGACAAAATCTTGATGTCCCCGGAAAGTAGCTATTAAATTTCCCTGTAAATCCCAGATTTTAGCCGTTTTATCTGCCGCTGCTCCGGCAATTTTTTGACCGTCGGGACTAAAATTAACACTATAAAAAGCCTCAATATTTTCTTTACCTAAACTCAAGATAATTTTACCTGATAAATCCCAGATTTTAATCGTACCATCCCGGGAAGCGGTGGCAATTTTTTGACCATCGGGACTAAAACTAGCTGCATCTATCGATCTTTTATGTCCCTTAAATACCTGTAAAGTTTGACCTGATAAATTCCATAATCTAGCGGTTTTATCCCTGGAAGTGGTGACAATTTTTTGACCATCGGGACTAAAACTAACACTATAAACTGATTCTTGATGGTCAGGATAGGTGACTAAAATTTGCCCTTGCAAGTTCCAAATTTTGGCGGTTTTATCTTCGGAAGCGGTCGCAATTTTTTGACCATCGGGACTAAAACTAACACTATAAACTGCTCCTCGATGACCTGTCAAAGTTTGAATATTCTCACCTTTTTTATTCCAAATTTTTACCGTCCCATCTTGAGAAGCAGTGGCAATTTTTTGACGATCTGAACTAATACTAACACTATAAATAGTTCCCCGGTGTCCTTGCAGTTGGTTTTTTTCTTGAATGCGATCTAAAATTTGTTGTAGGGTAATAATGGGACTGGTAGCAGGATATTTACCTAGGGTTTGGTCATCAGTAACGATATTTTTTAAACTATTTACTGCTTGCATGGCCGCAATTAAAGATTCTAGTTGTTCAAATTGAAATTGTTGCCAATAACTATCACCCTGGCGCTGTAATTTAATACCTATTTGAGCGGTTTCTACTTGCTGCCACCCTTGTTTTACCTGAACAAAAGCTAAGAGAGAACCCAAAAGAGAAGCAATTAAAATTACTGAGCCAATTTTAATTCTCTTGGTGGCTTTTTGGTGAGCAATTGCTAAAATTTTATTAGCTTGCTTCTGAGTTTCTAGGCTAATTTCTGCCTCTCTTTTATCGAGATTTTGACTAGCAGTTAAAAACTGATAATCAAGATTACTTAAGCTTTTCCCCTGAGACCAATCGAGGGCATTATTTAAAGCTTTTCCGCGTAAAAGCCGCGATTCATCGGTATAATTAGACTGTTGCCAAGCGGCAATCGCTTCTGAGTAGGGACGCAATTGCTCTAATTGTTTTTCCACCCAATTGAGATTAAATATTTCTCGATAAATAGGATTATAAACTACTAATTGATTATCCTTTTTTACCACTAACCCCGATAACCTTAATTCCCCTTGTTCTGGACTATCATCGCACAGGATTGCACCTTTTTCTAAAATTTGTTGATAGATGCCTAACAAACGACCCGCTTTGTCTTGATTTCTTAACAAGCGATCGGCAATAGTTCGCAGATGAACTGGTTCATCATGAGATTCCCAATTATTAATAATTCTCTCTTTGATCAGCGTCTCAATATCTAAATTACTTTCCAGCAATAGCTGACAGATTTTCTGGGTTAAAAATGGCTGTCCTCCCGTCCAAAAAATAACTTTTTCTAACCAGTCGGGTTGATAATTACTTTGACCGGATAATCCCGCGGCTAGAGGAGCAATTTCTGGAAGATTAAATCCTGTTAATTCGATCGCCTGGCCGATATTAAAAGATGTTTGGGTCTTTTCGCGAATTAAATCTGCTGGGGTAGCAACACCGAATAAAGCGAAAGTAATTCTTTCATACTGGGCATTTTCCGCTCTTTGGTTATAACAATAACGAATCAGGGAAAAAAAGTCATCTAGAGAAAACTGTAAACTGAGAATTTTATCGATCTCGTCAATAAAAATATAGATTTTCTCTCCCCGACAATAAACTAATAAAACTTCCTCGATAAATTGTCCCAAACGCTGCACGGGAGGTAAATCATCTCGCTCGCGCAACCAGGATTTAAGATTAATTTTTCCCGTCAGATTAAATCCTAAAAACAAACGGGTAATCACGCCGTTATACCATTGGGATAAATTATCATTACTACCAAGACTGGTTATATCTACCGCCGCACAATCCCTGCCCGATTGCTGTAAAATATGAGTCACTCGTACCCTTAAACTGGATTTACCCATCTGACGACAGTTAAAAACGTAGCAAAATTGACCGTTTTTTAACGCCGTTAACAGTTCTCGATCGGCATTTCTCTCGATATAGGTAGGATGGTTATAGGCAAGACTACCCCCAACACGATATTGATAATTCATTATTCTTAAACAAAGTTATTTTAATGTCACCAACGCAAATAAAATAGACAATTGTGATTTAGATATATATAATGCAAGGATAATCGCTATTGACAACCCATCCCCAAGGCAATTATGAAGAAAACTTTTTTCACCTCCATCGCCGTTAGTGCCACCCTTGTCAGTGGTATTGTTTTAGGTACTCTTGATGCTGGCAGTGCCTCCGCTTGTGCTTTCGCTCAAGCTAAAGACATTTTTGGCAGCAATAACAGCTTCCATGTCGATCCTAACAAACTTATTTTAGGGGTTGCCACCGCTACAGGAGCAATCACCGTAGCCGGTGTTTTAAGCTACCGTCGTTTTCACTCCGGACAGCCTCCCGAAGATGCCGCCGCTAACCTGCCGTCGGTATTTCCTATCCCCATTCCCCCCGCAGCTTTAAATGCCGCAGTGGAGGCGGAAGAAGCGGCAGAAACCAGCCAAATCTCCTAAAAATCTGCTATATTTCCTCAAAAAAGGTGTTGGCATCCCCGCAGCTTTCCCGCTAGGCAACACCTTTTTCTGCCTAATTGTGTCCCAGTTATCAGAATTTTCAGCGATTTTTAAGTTATGTTACAAAGTGCAACCCTACCACCAGAGGTAAAGATGGGCAACTCTACCACATTTTCTGACACCCCACTTCATAAAGATCATCACACTTGGGAGCATTTAAAACAAGCCATCGCCGCTAGTTCCGGTTTTCGGCGTTGGCAGCAAGAACAACTAGAATCAGGTAAAAATAGAGACGATGCTGATGCTCGCATTTGTTCCTATCTACGGGAAACTTTAGAAACTTTAGCCTACTAGATTGATGCTCCCCAGCTATGACGGCATGGGGACTTTTTTTGTCCGTTTAAGCTAATTTGAAGACCTTATTTTCTGCGCGCCTCGTAACCCAACAACCAGACAAAAGCGACAATTAAAGGCAGGAAATAATAAATAGCTCGATAGGCGATTAAAGAGCCTAAAAGCTCGGCATTAGATACATATTCTGGCCGTAATCTCAGCATGATAAACTCAAAAACACCTATTCCCCCCGGCACATTGCTTAATACCCCTGCCGTCATGGCAAATACATAGAGACCGAAAAATCCTAAAAACGAAGTATTGTAGCTGCCCGGGAGAAGAAGATAGAGAACTCTAGCGGCTAATATCCAATCAATAAAAGTCAACAAAATCAAAGCCAGGGAAAGAGTCCAAGAGGGTAAATAGATGTTTTCTTGGCCGATTCTTATTGGTTTTTTATAGGTGAGAGTCAAGAAAAAATATCCCGTAACCAGCAATAAAAAAATTATTCCTAAAGGTTTAGTAGTTAAAAAAGGTAATTTTAAAAGTTGAGGAATCCGTTGGGGATCGAGGAGGAAACTTAAACCACCAATCCCTAACATTCCTAACCAAAAGCTTAAATGGGTAAAAGTAATAACTTTGGCAATATCCACCACCCCCACCCCCGCAGGAGTATAGAAACGATAACGAATGGCTGTCCCAGAAAATAAGGTCAAACCAATGGTATTACCAAGAGCATAACTGATAAAAGCAGCGCGGATAATAGTGCCTAAAGCTAAGGGATGATTGATATAATAAAAACCTAGGCGATCATAACCCGTCATCGACAAATAACCCAAAGCCATCCAAAAAATAGCTTCTAGCTTACGACTTGTGGTAAGATGATCCAAACTAGCCAACAGTTGAGCAAAAGTGTAGTGTTTAAATTCTTGACTAATTGCCCAGACCGCTAGAATAAATAAACTCAAAGACAGGATAATCGGAGCAAAACGCCAGATTTTTTTATACATCTTACTTTTTACGAATTACTTTTGACTCATTAAAATTTATGAAAAGATCAAAGCTAGATTTAGCTAAACGTTTAAATCGATCCCGAAAAAGAAAATATGATAAATTCCTGACTTCCTCCTTATATTTAACAATTATTCTGGGTTTATTTTATCTACTCTACCTCAATCTTCCTTGGTCTTTTCATCTTTTTGTGCATTGGGTGACTAAAGGGGGTGATTTAGACAAAATTCCTGCCAAATTTTATTCAGAACTTAATCAATTATGTTTGAGAGCAGATAGTAGGGGGGAAGTAAGAACGAGAAACTATACAGAACATACAGAAATCGCCGAATCTCTCGGTACATTTCAATGTACTTTAGTTAATGGTGGTCAAGAATGGTTAATAGAAGATTATAAATCTTTTAGTTCTGCCGATGAAGCGATTTTAGGCACTCAGTTAGCGGTTTTTATCGCCGAGATTTTGGGAACAGATTATAGTTATAACATTCGCGCTTATATTCCTAATACTAAGTATCAAATAGCTCCCAAAACCAAGTCCTAGACTAGGGATGGGTTTCTCACCCATCCTTAGAAAAAAATTAGTTTTCCGATACGGGTTTTGGTCGGGAAGGCCGAGGGATAGGGGATTGTCCGGGGGTAAAAGGTCGTTTTTCGCCTTCCCCCGAGGGATGACGATTTTTATCAAAAGGCTTTTTAAAACCTCCCTTACCCATCGGTTTTTTCTTGCTGGCAAAACCGAGGTCTAAACCTTCCAAAATGGTTAAGGCATCTCCTTTAAGTTGTACCTGAAAATCCCAAAAACGACTGATCGGTTTACCAGGTAAAGTGCCGCGCAATTTTAGTTTAAAAAACTTGGGTTTGTCTGCTTCAGTTTTGGGCATTTGTCGGATTTTGACCACTACCGCTTGATTTTCCCGTTCGGTAAAGATGACTTCGCCTCGAATCGAGAAATAACCCGGGGTAGAAGCGAGGAGAGGCTCTATCTCCTGATCATCCTCCTTTTTCAGGGTTTCTGGTTCCCAAACACCGACAATCTGAACATGAAGGGCATCATTTTCCTGACGGGTGCGCGGATAAACCACCCAAAGATGCGGTTTTTCCAGATCGAGATGATTTTTGACCAAACTGATCACTCGACCGAGAATCACAGAATCGATCGGAGTACCATCGGCAGTTAAAATATTGCCTTTAGTTAATTGTTCCTCCGATCGCTGATAATGGCCATAGACGAGACCGATCGCCCGATACTGCCGCAGATGACTGGGAGGGGGGATCGGTTGTTGACGTTTGACCTCTGCGGGGGTGGCTGACTCTACGGCTAAATCAGCCTCGGTATGGGGGGATTCAAGGGGGACTTCCTGAAGTGGAAATTCAGGAGTCGGGGGGGTTTTTGGTGATTCGGTAAACCGATTCCCAGGACGATTCATATCACACTCCTAGCGGCGGAGACACATAGTAAATTAGTAATCAAGCAAGTCAAAAGCGCGATCTGGGGGGTTACATTGACATCCTCACCGCCGTAAAACGGACGGTGATTCCCAAACCTCACGATTTAGGTTTCTGCTTCTTTCCCTTGCGGGGTTTCGCACCTGCCTTAACAGATTTACTCTGTTCTGGTCTTATGGTCGCTCTACAGACTGAC
>NZ_JADBTZ010000024.1:0-9455 GCF_020245885.1 Microcystis sp. M165S2
CCCAAATGCGTTTAACCGCTATGGGATAGAGAGGTGCGTAGTTCACCCAAGGAGAATTAATCTCTCGAAGTAAAAGTGAAGGGAATTTCTGAAATGGAATTCAGTCTGTCTATATTTGACTATACTTTTACTAACTATGACAACAATTTTTGATTTTTGCAGGAGAGCTATCGAGTCGAGGAATACTCGTAGTCTTCGATAATATGGAGAAGTCGCATGGCTGAACTACAGGATTCTTCTAAAATTTCCTGTTTCTCCTGAGAATCTTCGATTAAATCTTCAGATACTAGACGCAGAGAACCTAAAAGACTATTAAGACTACTTCTCGCTTCGTAGGATAAATAAGCTTTTCTTTTTTGCTCATCTTCCCTATTCTTAGAGTCGGCCTCTTTGCTATCACTAAATTGCAGAGCGTGTAAACGGGCATAATGACCACCTTGAGCTAATAATTCCTCATGATTGCCGATTTCTGCCACTTTTCCCTTGTCCAGCACCACAATTTGATAGGCTTTTTGAACAGTGGAAAGACGGTGAGCGATCACAAGAGTAGTCCGCTCGCGACAGAGTTCATCGATCGCTTCCTGTACTAAACGCTCAGAAATTGTATCCAAAGCACTGGTGGCTTCATCGAGAATGAGAATATCCGGATCTCGCAGTAAGGCACGAGCGATCGCTAATCTTTGTTTTTGTCCCCCCGAAAGTCTCACTCCCCGATCGCCAATTTCCGTATCCAGTCCTTCCGGCAGTTTGGAGATAAACTCGTAGGCATTCGCCCTTTTTGTCGCCTCTAAAATTTCTGCATCACTAACATCGCTTAATCCGTAGGCAATATTAAAACGGAGAGAATTATTAAAGAGAAAAGTGTCTTGACTGACTATTCCCATGGCTTTTCTCAGAGATTTGATCTCATAATCCCGTAAATCGTGACCGTCAAAAAGAATCCTCCCGGCTGTAGGATCATAAAAGCGTGGTAATAAATCAGCAATTGTCGATTTTCCAGCCCCCGAAGCACCAACAAGAGCGATCATTTTTCCTTTTGGAATCCAAAGATCGATGCCCTTGAGAACTAATTCTTGATGACCGGGATAGGAAAATTGGACGTTATCAAAATGAATACCTGTCTCTAATCTTTGATAGGGAATAGAGCCATTGCTCATAAATGGTTTATTCTCTCGAATGAGAAAATCCGCTACCACCTCTACTGCGGAAACATCCCCCAATAGACTACTCCTAGCACCGTTAATCTGACTAACTATCGGCAATGCCCGGAAAAGTACATAGAGATAGGTCAATAAAATTGTCGCTAAAGCTTGAAGTTGTTCATTAAAAAGATAACGACCAGCAATAATAATTAAGGCAATAATAACAACTCCACCTATTTCATTAAGCGGAGCGATTACAGCATTATTAGTCTGGGCATCTAAACCAGCTTTCTCCCGGGCTTCGATATCTTCCACAATAGATTCTAATTCGTATCTTTCATTGCCTACCGCTTTAATTAGGCGAATTCCAGTTAACAGTTCCAACAGTTTATTAGTTTGCTGTTTAGCCGTTACGGTGATAATCTCTCCAAACTTTTTCGATCTCTTGACAAAGTATTGATTAAGCAGACCTAAAAGTCCACCCAAAACACTAGAAAGAATAGTTAATTGCCAAGAAATTGATAATAAAATAGCTAAGTACATGAAAGCTGTGCCGATAATCTTAATCAGGTTTATGTAATTTCTAATCGATGCTACGGCTCGATTAATCTCCGACATGAAACGATTAAAAATATCTCCTATTTTACTTTTTACATAATAATCTATATCCACTTCTAGCAGCAGAATAACTGAATCAATTCGCATATCTTTTGCCATAATTAAAGACAAGTAAGTGCCTAAAAAAATACTGACAAAATTGGTAATGTGCTTGAGAATTAAAATCCCTAATATCGCCGCAAACATCCAGAAAAAACGAGTATCGACTGGGAAAACCTCGAAAACCGAGAGCAGCTTTTTGATAATTTGAGGGGCATTTTTTAAGATATCATTTTCGGGATTAATAAAAGAAATTAGTAAGGGGATAACTAAAACAGTTCCTACCCCATTAAATATGGTACTGACAAAGCCTATAACAATGCTGGAAACCACTAATATCCAGTATTTAAGCGTATATTTAAGGAGAATTTGATTAGGATTCATCGCTATAAGTAATAAAGTAAATAGTCAACGGTCAATTATCCTACTCCCTACACTCTAATATTTCCCTTCCAGAGAAGTAATTATGCCAGAGAGAGTTGTCGCCATGGCGGTGGTACTATAGGAGGCGATACAGCGCTCTCTCGCTTTTAGTCCTCGTGCATTAGCCAAGTCGAGATGATTAAAAACTTCTCTAATTATGACAGCTAGTTGCTCTGGCGATCGAGGTTCGACTAAATAGCCAATATCAGCTAAAATTTCGGGAATATCTGCCACTTTAGTGGAAATAATCGGTTTAGCCATCGCCATACCATCGGTGAGTTTAATCGGAAATTGGGCGTTAGCCGTAGCTTCATCCCTCTGGGGAACGATAATAGCATGAGCAGCGGCCACAACTTCCGGCATTCGATCGATCGGTTGAGCAGGTAAATGAATTAACCAAGGTTGACCTTTTTCCAACAAACTATCCAGATAGCCGTCCCCGATTTGGCGACCTCCCACCACCACCAATTTAAAATCAGGATCACCAATTTGATCTAAAGCGATTAAGACATCTTCTAAACCTTTGTGAGGTCTAGCCGTACCCGGGAACATTAAGACTTTATACGCAGATAAACCGTATTTTTGACGACAAGCGACGGGATCGTAGAGATTGGGATCGAAAAGTTGCGTATCCTTGCCATTCGGTAAATAAATCCCCCCGTAACGCTTTTGCAAAAATTGATTATTAACCGTCACCCCATCGGCGCGGTTAATTAAATTTTCCATCCAACGCAGATAGAGAGGGTGATTTGGGTCTCTAAGCGCACCATTTTTTTTGAGGATATCCCTAGCTAATTGTCGGGGATGAGGACGATAGGACCATCGATCGCCACCAAACCAACTCATTTCCCAATCGTCAATATCGAGAATTAGGGGACGTGGGGAAAAAAAACGTTTTAGTAGGCCGATGCCGAAACTGGTGGGACGGGGTTTAACCGCATAGATAATCTCTCCGGAGAGGCGATCGAGTAAAGTTTTGATCTGGCCAAAAAACTGGGGATAATTATTGCCTTGGACCGATACCACCGGTAAATTCCCCGGTGGGGTTGGATAGATTTCCCGGCCAAAAATCGGGCCATAGACCGTCACCTGACAGTTTAGCTGTTGCAAGACTTGAGCAATCAAATAGACTCTTGTGCCACCACCACCGGATAAATCTGGTGCTAAAACAGAGATTTTTTTGTTCACGATCGCCGATCAATCCAGATTATCTAGCACGATAGGAGAATGTTAATCAATGTTAACGTTTTTGTCAATCTTAGGCGAACTTAACATTAATGCCCCCCAGATATAGACTAGACAAAGAAAATTAACATATACATTGCCGAGACGACTAACTGAGTAAACATCACTGGTAGGCCGTAGCGCAGAAAGGTATGAAAGGTAATTTTGCCCCCGTGTTGTTCAGCGATGCCGGCGGCGACAATATTAGAAGAAGCCCCCACTAAAGTACCATTACCCCCTAGGGTAGCCCCATACATCATCGCGTAGAAAAGCGGTAAAACTTCCGGGGGAAAAGAACCAGCATAATCGGGAGAAAGAACTTCTGTCCCGACTAAATTAACATTAACAAGGTACTGTTTCAGTAGTGGAACCATGGCCACCACTAGGGGAATATTGGGAACGACACTGGAAATAAAACCAACAAAAAACAGCAAGACTAGAGAACCTAAAAAGATATTTTTGCCTAAAATTATCGCCAGAAATCCCGATAAACTATTAACTACCCCAGTTTTTTCTAAGCCGCCAATTAGGACAAAAATCGACATAAAAAATAATAGGGTACTCCAGTCCACATCCCGGAGAATATTATGAACCGTATCGATTTTCGATTGCTGGGCTAAAAGTAGGGCTAAAGTGGCCCCCATCAAAGCAACGGCCGCGGGAGAAATGGGTACGGGAAAAGATTCACCGACGACGAATAAAAATAAGACTAAAAAGACGATAATTCCCCCCACCGCTAAGACGCGAGGATGATTAATTTTCGGATGGGGTAATTCTTCTAAATGCTCGAATTTTGTCCGCCAGATTTTCGGGAATAACCAAGGTAACATAACCAGAATGGTAATGACTGCCAAGGCACCACCTAAACTCAAACGCTGTAGGTATTCCATGAAGGTTATATTAATAGAATCACCGACGATATAAGTAGCGGGATCACCAACAATCGTTAATAACCCGGAACTGTTGGCCACGAAAACCATCAGGATTAAGAGCGGCACAAAATCCACACCGATATCTTGAGCTAAGGGAGGAATCAGCGGGGCTAATAACATCACCGTGGTAGCGTTGGGTAATACCGCACAGATTGGGGTAGTAATGGCGACAATTCCTATTAGTAATAATTTGCCCTGTCCCTTGGCTAAAAGCACCATTTGTGCTGCTAAATAATCAAAAATTTTCGTTGGTTCAAAGGCTCTCACTAACACCATTACCCCAAAAAATAGGGCGAGAGTGGCATAACTGCGACTGATATAACCCACCGCCTCCTGGAGAGTCATGATATGGGTAAAAACTAAGATTAAAGCCCCCAGTAAAGCCGCTACGGTAATATGAAGCCACTCGAACATAATCACCACAATGACTGCAATAAAAGTCATTGCAGCAATCCACATTGGTAAAGATTCCAGCATTTTTGATCCTGTTTTTACTTTCGGTTTCTCGATACGACTAAAAGTTTGCCCGAATGTACAGCAAACTCACAAAAAATATGGTTATCGACGGAAAATCTTAAAATTGTTGTGATCGGTGAACCTGCATGAGAATCCCCATATACAATGTCTCCTGTAAGTTATCACTATCAAGTAGTATCAGCGACATAACTGAACCGATCAAGACATTGCTAGGAATGTAGTGATGTTTCAGTCTTCCCCCCCACGCCGACGAAGTTAGCTGACGGGCTAGGATAGAGAGATATCCTTTTCTAGGCTAAAAAATCTAGAAATACGCCCCCAAATGTGGTTCCTCCGCTCCGAATTTGTCTAGCTAATATCTAGCATAGAAACTTGGATTAGGCTGACTTACTCTATTTAGTGATCCACCATAGCATACTAACCTCAAAAAAAACGATATAGCTCTATACTAGACCTATCCTGTCGGTTATCCCCCGGGTTGCTAGGATAGAACAGTGATAAGCTAATAGCTAACGACTGACCGCCATAGCGGCCACATCAGAAATTTCTATGAATAGAAGACCTCGTTATACTCCTCCCCGATCGCGCGATCGTGATTATGACCGCTCCTATGGCGATGACTCCCGCGCTTCGACCTCCGGAGGCCTATTGGCCAAATTAAACTATGCCATGATCGCCCTGATTGGTGGTATTTTTGTACTAGGAGTGGGTCTCGGTCTGGTATTCAGTTCTACCGCTAATTTTAGCCCCGAAAACGTCGCTTCCCGGGAAGTAATCGATCGCAGCGCCCCCAATGCGGAATTATGCGTGCAATTTGGGGCCAGTGCCATTGTCACCGATTTGCGGGTTTATGTCACTCTTAACCCCTTTAATGTTTTTGTTACCCAACCAGTTATGCAACCCGGTTGCGTTTTGCGACGCAATAACTGGTCAATTTTAGAACAACAAAAATTAGTCGATGGACAGCAGGTACAAAGTTGTAAAAACCGGATGAATACCTTTGGTTATACCGGTCCCTTGGAAGGCAAACCGAAAATCGATTGTATCTTCCAAAATGAAGCCGGGGGCAATCTTTTTGTTAATCCCGCCGGCGCTGTTGGCCCCAGACCAGATACAGATAAATTCTAAACCACAAAAGATCGTTCTTCTGACCACTGACTCCTAATTAACTGCGTTGATTTTTACAAGAGGTCTAATGAGTTAGCCATTGGCCCGTAGTCACTACAAAAATTCCGCCAGCTTTTTTTAAAAAAGGCTGAATTTTATCGATCAGACGACCAAGTTGTTCGTCACTATTACAAACCGTCATAATGTAGTTACCACTGTAATCACAATCCAAGTCATCACAGGATAAACCTCGATCACCTTTTCCCGAAGTACTGCCAAAGACGGTATAACCGGAAACTCCGACAACATCAAGAGCGCTTAAGGTTTCTTCCAAAAAAGCATGACTAACAATTATATCTACTTTTTTGACAGTTTGTAGGGAAGGATGCGGGGATTCAAGCATGGTAGTTAAGTAAAAAAGGGACAAGTGAAAGAGAAAAATTTTGACAGGAATTATTGAAAAACAGCCTGGCTTTTTAGACTCCACAGCCAATGATTTTGATCATCTCTAGGTACAGAGGAATACCGATGATGATATTGAAAGGAAAAGTTAAAGCCAAGGCCATAGAAACGTATAAACTAGGATTCGCTTCGGGAACAGTCATTCTCATGGCCGCAGGAACAGCAATATAAGAGGCACTGGCACACAAAACAGCGAATAATAAAGCATTGCCCTGTTCAAATCCGAGAACCTTAGCGATGAGAATGCCCACCATAGCATTGATGACGGGAATGAGCACCGCAAAACCGATGAGAAAAGAACCAGTTTTGCCTAATTCTCGGATTCTTTTCGCCGCCACTAATCCCATATCAAGGAGAAAGAAAGTTAAAGCACCATAAAAAATCTCTTGGGTGAAAGGTTCTAATTTTTCCCAGCCTTTTTCCCCCGTGAGCATACCAACAACAACGCTACCGACTAAGAGAAATACCGAACCATTTAAAAAGGCTTCATGTAAAACTTTTGACCAAGAAAACGCTTCTTCTTCGCCATTTTTCTCTTTAAAGACTCGCACCAGGATTAAACCCACTACAATCGCCGGCGATTCCATTAAAGCTAAGGCTGCTACCATATGACCGCCATAGGAAATATGAAGTTTTTCTAAAAAAGAACTGGCGGTGATGAAAGTAACGGCACTAATGGAACCATAGGCTGCCGCGATCGCTGCTGCATTGGCACTATCGAGTTTAATTTTCAGGATAAAGAAAGTGTAAATGGGAACGATGCAAGCCATAACCACAGAGGCAATCAAAGTTAAAGCGATTTGGTTATTGATGCCACTTTTCGCTAGTTCATAACCTCCCTTGAAACCAATCGCCATCAAAAGATAGAGAGAAAAGAGTTTAGGCAGTGGTTGGGGAATCTCTAGGTCGGATTTTAAAAATACTGCCAGCATTCCTAAGAAAAAGAACAAAACCGGCGGATTGAGAATATTGAACAGGATTAAGCTGCCATCCATAGGTTTGCGTACATTGATTTATTTCAATCTATACTATTCGATTTTGAGAATTATCGTGAAAATGTTAATAACCGGATTACAACCCTTAACCATGGCCGCCCAAAAAAATTAAGATGGGTGATGTTTCAGTAGCTTTTTCTCCCTTCTCCCCCCCCCCTTCTCCCCCTCTACAATAATTACTCGCAGCCAGAAATATGTTGGTTGCTATCATACTTTGTGCTTTTTGTCAAAAAAACTTTTTTTTTGCAATAAAACTACATAAAAAAAAGATCATCGTTGTGGGTGAAATTGACTGATTTAACCGTCTTAATTAGGATAACCTTCTAGGTGTGACAAGGGTTTCAACTATTGCTACCCAAAAAAGCACAGAATAAACCACTATGAAATTCTATCAAATCGCTGTAACCATTGCAACATCGTTGTTAAATAAAAATCTTTCTCAATTAATTTTTAAGAATTTATAAATATTGCGGAATGTTAATTTAAATATTCTCAAGTGTTTGGAGTTAATAAATAACTTTTGCTTATTTTTATTGGAAAATAGAACTCCTGCAAAAATCTAACATCTACCATTGGGTTAGAAGTCAGTATTCAGGAGATTATTTTTATTTATTCTTCCCAACCCCCATCCCCCATCCCCCATCCCCCATCCCCCATCCCCTATCCCCCAACCCCTATCCCCTATCCCCCAACCCCCAACCCCCAACCCCCATCCCCCAACCCCCATCCCCTATCTCCACCCGTTCCCCGATAAATGCCAAAAATCGAGCTTAAAACCCCAAAATACGCAGATATTGCCGGGATGGAGTCCCTTGATCGCACCAGTCTCGGCGGTATTTGGACCCTATCTGGTTATGAACGGGAATTAAACAACCCCAACAGTGAATTATTAATTCTCTCCCTACCCAGCAATCCGGAAACCATCATCGGATTGGCTTGTTTTTGGGCAATTCTCGAAGAAGCGCATATTACCCTTCTGGCAATTTATCCCGACTATCAAAGACAAGGATTAGGAAAACTGCTTCTCTACAAACTTCTGGAGAAGGCTGTACAAAGACAACTGGAAAGGGCTACGCTAGAGGTGAGGGTGTCGAACCAGTCAGCGATCGCACTCTACGAGCATTTTGGCTTCCGCGTCGCTGGAGAGCGTAAAAATTATTATCCGCAAACTGGCGAATCAGCCCTAATTTTCTGGCGCAACGATCTACAAAGGGCTGCTTTTCAGGAACAATTAAGCAAGTGGCGACAAGAAATCCTCTCAAGACTGGCGCAGGGAGAGTGGCAATTAGAGGAAGAAACCAGAGCCAAAATAGATACCATGGAGATGCAATGATTACCTAAAATGTCGGATGAATGCCCCCGCTACATTTTTCGACAAGATACTCAGCTTTGCGGGGGATGAAATCCGACCAGAATATCAACCCCGGAGCATCGATTTAATTCCACCATCTGTGGGTAAACGGCGAACTCTGTTATACTTAACTTAGCCAAGGGTCGAGGATTGTTAGATGCTAGTCGTAGAAGCAAAGCTAAAAAACGGAACACCAGAGCAATATCAGAAACTCGATGAAGCTATCAGAACTTCTCAGTTTGTGCGTAACTTTTGTGTTCGTTATTGGCTAGAAAATAAAGGAACAACCCGCAATGATCTCCAAAAACTTTGTGCGGTACTAGCTAACAATAAAGAGACACCATGGGTTAATAAATTAAACTCCCAAGCTCGTCAATCGGCTGCTGATAGAGCCTGGCAATCAATTAATCGGTTTGATCAGAATTGTCAGGCTAAAATACCAGGGAAAAAAGGTTTTCCTCGGTTCAAAAAGCATAGTCGTTCCGTTGAGTATAAACTAACGGGCTATAAGCTATCTGATGATAGACGTAAAATCAGATTTACCGATGGTTTTAAAGCAGGAGAATTTGATTTATGGTGTAGTCAAAAAACCTTAGTTTATTATTCAGAACAACAGATTAAACGGGTAAGAGTTGTTAGACGTGCTGACGGTTATTATTGCCAGTTTTTGATTGACGTAGAACGG
>NZ_JADBTZ010000240.1:0-12342 GCF_020245885.1 Microcystis sp. M165S2
AGTAAAAACATTTTGGCCGCAGGACTTGCGGTGTCAGTCTGTAGAGCGACCATAAGACCAGAACAGAGTAAATCTGTTAAGGCCGGTGCGGAACCCCGCAAGGGAAAGAAGCAGAAACCTAAATCGTGAGGTTTGGGAATCACCGTCCGTTTTACGGCGGTGAGGATGTCAACAGCTATCAGTTACTTAGAGCCTCCTGACTTGAAAGAGGGTGTAGGGTGTGGGGTGTGGGGTGTGGGGAGAACAAAGCTGCCTTTTGCATGAGTGCATGAGTGCCCCCTGTCTCCCATCTTCTCAATGGTCACTGATCTTTGATAAACTGAGTTTCGGTGAATTGGCGCAACCGATTCGATAATTCATCAGGCTATGGATCAAGGGTAGTAATTGTAAAGATTGACAAAGAGAGGTTGACATAGATGAGATTTCGTGCCTTGTTAGTTGCCTTTTTAGCCTTGTGCTTAGGGGTGTTGACAGCTTGTAGCGACGCGCCTAGTGCCGTCCTGAATAGAAACGAGCTAACCTATGATGAAATTTTAAACACGGGATTAGCTAACAAATGTCCGCAGATTTCCGAGTTCACCCGGGGTACTCTCCCCTTAGAACGCGGCGAAAGTTATGTGGTGACAGATTTATGCTTGGAACCCCAAGAATATTTTGTCAAGGGTGAACCCGTTAATAAGCGGGAAGCAGCCACCTTTATACCGGGTAAACTCCTAACCAGAGATACCACCAGTTTAGAACAGATGACAGCGAGTTTAACCGTAGGCGAAGACGGTGTTTTAACCCTCAAGGAAGAAGACGGTATCGATTTCCAACCCGTTACCGTACAATTACCCGGAGGTGAAAGAGTTCCCTTGTTCTTTACCATCAAAGGTTTCACCGGCAAAACCGAAGCCGGCTTTAACTCGATTAACAGTTCCACCGATTTTGAAGGCGACTTTAAAGTTCCCTCCTATCGTGGTGCTGGTTTCTTAGATCCCAAAGGTCGGGGTGTGGTGACGGGTTATGATAACGCTGTCGCTTTACCCGCTAGTGCTGATAGTCAAGATTTCCAGCGTGCTAACGTCAAAGCGACGGAACTGGGTAAAGGTACTATGTCTTTACAGGTAACTAAAGTTGACGCTTCTACCGGGGAGTTTGCTGGTGTTTTTGAAAGTGAGCAGCCTTCCGACACCGATTTAGGGGCAAAAGATGCTGAAGAAGTGAAAATTCGCGGCATTTTCTACGGTCGTCTCGAAGCTCGTGCCTAATTAATAAATTCAGAATTTCTGGAAATTAAGGCGAATTTCTCCCTAGAGAAGTTCGCTTTTTTCGGCTCTCTTGGGGTTGTTCAAGGGTTACACTAAATTTGGTTATTAAAAGCTTATTATTTAGGGTCTGCTGAATAAATCTAAAAACCTTGTCAGGTAAGACTTTTAGACTTTTTGTCAATCAAAAATTACCAGTTCTGGGAGTGATCGGGGGAAAATTCCGGGACTTTTTCTCTGAAAATTAGGTAATTGACCCCCTCAGAATCGGTAAAAACTTACACCCCACACCCCACACCCTGTCCCCACGAAAAACTTTTTCAGCAGACCCTATTTATTCTCCGTTTTGCCTCTTGCCTCTTGCATGAGTGCCTCTCCTGATATGTAGCCTATACTCAACGGATTTAGTATTACAATAAAGATTGACCTCGCCTTTACCCTTTCGAGCCGGTCAAAGAGTAGAAATTATTATTTTAGCAGAAGATGGTCAGGAAATCAACCCTCAATTAGAGGAGTTACGGCAAAAAATTGATAGTGCAACCGAGCAAATTTTAGCGGGTAATGTAACCGATGGTGAATTAGTTTTTGAGCAGTTAAAAACAAGATTAAGAGAAGAATATGGCTTAGAATAATGGCAATTTATCAATTCTCCCAAGGGGCAATTAATGATCCGGGGTGAGCGCATCTCAAACGCCATTGACAATTGACCAATTTTGTTATCCGCTTGCTGTGTAAGCATTTCAAGCGATACCAGTCAATCAGAATAGTTACGAACTCGATCCATTTGGTCGATTGTTGCTTAACAATTGAGAAGGCAAATCCTACCCAAATATGCCCGAATTGTGGGTAGGCAACCCACATAAAGTTCATTTTGTCAAGAATTTTTAAGATGCACTTACCCTGTGTTGATTCTCTGGTTTGACCCGATTACAATGAAAGTGGACTTAGAACCGGGTAAGAATGTCCCCGCTTGGTTTTTGGATAGCAACTACAACGGTTTATGTTTCCACGTCAATCAGGCATTTTTCCCCCGTACCGGCGCTTGGGATTCGATTAAGAAAGCTTTAAAGGGAACCGATGAGAAGTCGGTCTGGGAACATCTAGCAGGGACAACCAGCGCACCTTTTGAAGTGGGAGAACATCGGCAAATTGCCGTTAAAGTGATTGATGACCGGGGGAATGAATTGCTAGTAGTTAAGGATTTAAGAATAGAGGAACTATCAAAAATGAACAACTCAGAATCAGCGAAGTCAAATAATAATCGACTCCCGTTAATTATCACTTTACTTCTTGGTGTAATCTTTATAGGCTTAACTGCATTATATTTAAACCCTCAAATATTAATGACTGATACTGCCAAAACCTTAAAAGGGAAAGACTTTGTTGAAACAGAAAACACTATTAGAGGAAATGTACTTTCAATTGGAGGTGCAATTTTTATTGTTGCCACATTATGGGTAAGTATTGTGCAAACAGGAATTTCAGAAAAAACTCTAAATGCAACACTAAAACAGCTTGAATCGGAAAGGGAAAGAGGATGGAAACAGCTTGACCTAGAAAGACAAAAAGTTGACCAAGAAAGGGAAAAAGAATGGAAAAATAAAGTGGAAGAAGCTTATATAGAATGGGACGAAGCCTTTTTATCGGGGACGAAAAATGGGATATATATAGTTAGATATAGAGTAAATGGAGATAGCAAAAAAGAAGAAGAAGCAAAAAGAGAACATTCCACCGATCATTTTATCAGGGAAAAAGCTACTCTAAGAATCTTAATGTTTGAACAAAGAGATAGGGTTCTTGAGATATTCAAAAATATCAACAAATACCCTTACCCTCATTATCCAATTACCAAAAACATAGAAGACAAGAAACAAAGAGAAGAGGCTAAAACTTTATTTTGGAATATAGCCAACAGAAATGAAAAGATAATCGGTTATTTTTATGGAATAACACAGGAAAGATTGACTAATTTTTGTGATTGGATTAGTAATCCAGATGATGAGTTTGAACTGCCCAATTTTAACAATTATCTAGACGTTATAAAAGAGGAAGTTCCCCCTATTAAAAACCTGATTGAAAAACATTATTAATTTAACTAATGACCTAAGAAGTCAACGAACCGATTCTCAACTTCCCCTTTGATGAACAACCTTGATTAGGTGTACCCAAAATGGAAACTATCGACATAAATAAAGCCTTACCGCAAATCAATCAACTTCTAGAAAAAGCAGCTACAGGAGAAGAAATAATTATTACCAGAAATAATCAACCAATGGTAAAATTAGTATCACCTCAAACCATACCTAAACGTCCTCCTTTATTTGGTAGTGATAAAAATATAATTTACCTTAGGGATGACTTTAACCAATCTTTAGAAGATATAATTAAACAAAGTGACGAACAAGATAAACTATTAACCCCACAAGAAAGAACCGAGAAATGGTTAGATTTTGTTCAAACTCTTCCCTCAGAGAGTGCCAACTTACCAGATGAAGCTTTACATCGAGATACTATGTATGATTAATCGATTAATTTCTAGATGAACCTCTATTTGCTTATACTTAGAATAATTCTATGTCAGCCAAAGATATTTTTCATCAATCCGTGTGTATTGCCCTTGAAAAAGATGGCTGGAATATCACCCATGATCCCCTTTATCTTAAAGTCAATGACGTAGAATTTTACATCGACTTAGGCGCGGAAAGATTAATTGCCGCCGAAAAGGCAGGTCAAAAAATCGCCATAGAGATTAAATCTTTTTTAGGCGCATCTGAAGTCACCGAATTTCATCTCGCATTAGGACAAATCCTCAATTATCGGTTAGCATTAAAACAGGAACAACCCGAAAGAATTCTTTATCTAGCCATTCCTCAAGATACCTATGAGGACTTTTTCTCTCGTCAATTTATTCAAGACGCTGTAGCCGAATATAAAATTAAACTCTTAATCTTTAATTCTCTCAAACAAGAGGTGGTATTATGGAAAGAATAAACTACTCTCAACTGATTCAAGACATTCTCACCCAACATTCAGATCATGACAGCAAAAATGACACAGAAACTCAACTTCTTTTTGACACAAAACGCCATCATTACCAAGTCTTAAATATTGGTTGGAAAGAGCAAAAGCGAATCTATGGTGTGATTATTCATCTTGACATAAAAGATGAAAAAATCTGGATTCAAAGAGATGGAACAGAAATCGGCATTGCTAATCAATTAATCGCGGCTGGTGTTCCCAAACAAGATATAGTCTTAGGTTTTCAGGCTCCCTATAAACGCAGTTTAACCGAATTTGCCTTGAGTTAATACATAAGAAAAAAATCCTAAATAACCCTATGTCCTACGAAGTCAACGAACCGATTCTCAACTTCCCCTTTGATGAACAACCTTGATTAGGTGTACCCAAAATGGAAACTATCGACATAAATAAAGCCTTACCGCAAATCAATCAACTCCTAGAAAAAGCAGCTACAGGAGAAGAAATAATTATTACCAGAAATAATCAACCAATGGTAAAATTAGTATCACCTCAAACCATACCTAAACGTCCTCCTTTATTTGGCAGTGACAAGAATATAATTTCCATTGGTGATGACTTTGATGAACCATTAGAGGACTTTAAGGATTATATGTAATGAGATTACTATTGGATACTCATAGCTTAATTATTAGTGGTTAGAGAGTTGCTTAAAAATCAACAATGAAACCAACCCGACAATGGAGAAGCTTCTCTATATCGCACCCGTGACCTCGTACCCTCTCACCTGATGGATAAACTGAGACAGGGTAAAGTCTTGGTGACAAACTGGCATATCTTTGAGAAAAGAATCCCCTCGACTGCTGGCACTGATTCAGCAAAAGTAGTCAAAGTGGGAGTCAAAACCACCGCCGCCGAAGTGATTAAGATTGCGGCTAAGAATGAAACTGCTAGGGGAACAAGATATCTAACCCAAGAAACTTTAGGACAGCAAATCGCATTAGGTCGGTTAAAAGTCGCTGAAGGAGGGGAAAAATACGATGCACAGGGAAATTTAAAAGAAGTCGAAGTTGAAAGTACCCGCTATTTAGAAAGTGATGCCGCTTGGATTAAACGAATTTTAACCCAAGAAGTGGGTAATAAACGTAACATTTTAGTCTTTAATGATGAAGCTCACCATGCTTATCGTATTTACCCTAATAAAACTAATGGAAATGAAGAGGAGGAATTAGAAGAATTTGAAGAAAAAGAGGCTACTATTTGGGTAGAAGGATTAGACAGAATCCACAAATATCGAGGTATTAATTTCTGTGGGGATCTATCCGCTACTCCCTATTACTTAAAATCTTCCAAACAGAATACTAACAAACCCTTTGAGTCGGTCGTCAGTGATTTTAGTTTAATGGATGCCATTGAGGCAAACCCTAATTAACCATCTCTGCCATTACTTTTGAAAAAAAGTATTACACTTCATCTTTAGGAGCAACGCTATATTTATTCCTTTCCAAGTCAACCTTTTATTGGTAATAACTTTTCTGGAAGGTTATCACCTTTTCTGGAAGGCAATCGCCGGTACAGAGTACCCTTGATCTTAATCAGAGAAAAAGTGTATGAGTTATTTTGGCGGCATTCCGCTCCAAATCAACACCCTAGGTCGGGGTGGGGGAAGTGGGGAGAAAAAAGCTGGTAAAATAACTCTAGGCAACCTTAAAAAGAATTCATGAAAGCGCAAACAACAAGTAAAGATAGCCTGATCCTACGGCAAGAAGTAGTGGGTTCCCGTCGCCCTAGTAACTATTTTTGGGCTGTAATCGTCTCTATTGGCGGTCTAGGGTTTCTCCTCGCCGGTCTTTCCAGTTATTTGAAGGTCAATCTACTTCTCGTTAGCGATACCAGTTCCTTACAATTTATTCCCCAAGGAGTCGCCCTCCTCTTTTACGGTACTGCGGGGACTCTTTTAGCCATCTATCTCTGGTTATCTCTCCTCTGGAATGTTGGAGGTGGTTACAACGAGTTTAACAAGGAAACCGGCAAAGTTAAAATCTTTCGTTGGGGCTACCCGGGCAAAAATCGTCGCATTGATCTCGATTGGCCTCTCGAAGATGTGCAAGCTGTGCGGGCCGAAGTGCGAGAAGGACTCAACCCGAAACGGGAACTATTCCTGCGGATTAAACAGCGTCGCGATATCCCTTTAACTCGCGTCGGCGATCCTATGTCCCTCTCGGAATTGGAAAATCAAGGAGCGGAACTCGCTCGTTTTCTGGAAATTCCTCTAGAGGGATTGTAGGCCTTTTTTCGCTCTTTTTGGCTATAAAATGATGAAGATAAGAAAATCTTGCTGGCTGTCTCTAGTTTGTGTTTTTTTAATCACAACGACGACACTTTTCGGCTGTTCTTCCCCGGAAGCTAATTCCACCCCCGATAATTCTAGTATCACCCAAACCTCTCAACCTGCCAGTTCGGGCAGTGTCAACATGGATAATTACAAACCCCGCTTAGATGGAACTG
Organism: Microcystis sp. M165S2; assembly: GCF_020245885.1. Taxonomy (NCBI): domain Bacteria; kingdom Bacillati; phylum Cyanobacteriota; class Cyanophyceae; order Chroococcales; family Microcystaceae; genus Microcystis; species Microcystis sp. M165S2. Next base: position 6,735 of record NZ_JADBTZ010000240.1, read on the forward strand.
CCGTCGTCGAGATGATAATCAAAGGTAAACCGGTAACGATCGAAATTGATGGCAATGCAGCCCCAATTACTGCCGGTAACTTTGTGGATCTGGTGGGGAGAGGTTTTTATAATGGTTTAACTTTCCATCGCGTGGTTAAGGAACCGCAGCCTTTTGTCGCCCAAGGTGGTGATCCCCAAGGTCGCGGAACTGGTGGTTTTGTTGATCCAGAAACCAAGCAATCCCGTTATGTTCCCCTGGAAATTCTCCTTAAAGACGAAAAAGAGCCGATTTATGGGAAATCAATCGGTCAACAGGCCACGGCGCGCACTCCCATCGTCGCTTTACCCCATAAACGCGGTGCAATCGCAATGGCCCGTTCTCAACAACCTAATTCCGCTTCTTCTCAATTTTATTTTGCCCTGTCGGATATCAATTTCCTCGATGGTGATTATGCCGTTTTTGGTTATGTAACTGAGGGAATGGAAGTGATCGATACGATCAAACAAGGGGATAAAATTGACTCGGCTAAAGTTATTTCCGGTGCAGAAAACCTGAAAAAATAGCGATCGGTTAGGGTGGGACCGGGCGACAATAATTTAATGTTCGCCGTCACCCACCCAATCATTTAATATTCCGATAACTGATAACTGATAACTGATACCTGATACCTGATACCTGATACCTGATACCTGATACCTGATAACTGATACCTGATAACTGATAAATGAATGTTGTGGTGACGGGAATTGGGTTGATCAGTTCTCTGGGAAATTTAAGTCAGAGTTGGCAAAGATTACTAGAGGGCAAAACTGGTATAACTAGGCAACAACCCTTTCCTGATTTACCCGCATTACCCCTGGGTTTAATCGGTCACAAACCGGCATTTTTAGAGGATTTAACCAAAATTGCCCTGATTGCTGCCCTTGAAGACGCGAAGTTAACCCCTCCCTTAAAGGATTGTGCTGTCACTATCGGTTCTAGTCGCGGTTGTCAGGGTTTATGGGAACAGATGGCAGCGACGGGAATAGTAGAAAACTGGTTAGATAGTTTACCCGATCGCGCCTCGGTATTGACCGCTAGATTGATAGAAACCGGCGCCCCAGTGTTAGCACCCATGGCGGCCTGTGCCACGGGTATCTGGTCGCTCGCGCAGGGTGTAGAATTAATTAAAATGGGAGAATGCGATCGAGTTTTAGCCGGGGCGATCGAAACCCCGATCACTCCCTTAACTTTGGTGGGATTTGAACAGATTGGAGCTTTGGCGAAAACGGGCTGTTATCCTTTTGATAGAGCTAGGGAGGGCTTGGTTTTGGGCGAAGCTGGGGCGATTTTAGTCCTTGAATCGGAAGAACTGGCTTTAAGCAGAAATGCCCCCATCTACGGGCAAATTTTGGGCTATGGTTTTACCTGCGATGCCGATCATGTCAGCGCCCCGGCGATTAATAATCGTAGTGCTACCAAAGCGATAGAACTATGTTTGCACAGAAGTCAATTAAGAAAAGATGAAATTAATTACATTCACGCCCACGGCACTAGCACGCGTTTAAACGATGAACGGGAGGCAAACCTGATCGCCAGCATTTTTGGCTCGCAAGTGGCTGTAAGCTCGACAAAAGGGGCAACAGGACACACTTTAGGGGCTTCGGGGGCATTAGGTGTGGCTTTTTGTTTAATGGCCCTGAAAAATCAGCTAATTCCCCCCTGTGTCGGTGTGCGCGAGTCGCCTTTTCAGTTAAATTTAACTAGATCGGCTGTTAATTTTTCCCTGCACAATTGTCTCTGTCTTAATTTCGGTTTCGGAGGACAAAATGCAGCCATCGCAGTGGGGAAGTTTTTCAGTGATCAGTGATCAGTAATCAGTAATCAGTGACGGGAGCATCTCACCTTTGTAACCCCTAAATCAGGTTTTATGTCAAGCTATTTTGAAAGCCTTGCTAGAAACCAGTTTTAGGGACAAGTATAATAATTACTCGCTTGCATAAATGAGATGCTCCCTCAGTGACCATTTCTTTCCCTGCCGGTCTCTGCATTTCTTTTTAACAAAACTTAACAATTATGGGCGAAATTTTGCTGGCTTTTGTCGGGAGATTTTGAGATAATATTTTTAAAAGATTTTATTCATAATGGGAATATTTGAACTCAAGAAAAATTGCACGGATTCCCATTATGAGAAAAGCATAGCACAAGCCGCCGCCAAAGTCAAGTCCTTTCTTATTACTTATGGGTGCGAATTTCCAGGAGTCAAAAAGGGCCTTAGTGGGGGTGCTAGGTATAGACTGATTACTGATAACTGATTATGGATACACCGCGACTACATCCGGATACGATCGAAGAAGTTAAACAAAGAATTGATATTGTGGATTTAATTTCCGAGAGAGTCGTCCTCAAAAAAAGGGGACGGGAATACGTCGGTTTATGTCCTTTTCACGAGGAAAAATCCCCCAGTTTTACGGTTAGTCCTGCCAAACAAATGTATTACTGTTTTGGCTGTGGTGCGGGGGGAAACGGGATTAAATTTTTCATGGAAGTGGGAAAACAATCTTTTAGTGAAGTGGTTTTCGATCTCGCTAGAAGATATCAAATCCCGATTAAAACTCTAGCAGTAGAACAGCGTCAGGAATTAGAGCAGAAATTATCCCTCAAGGAACAATTATACGAAATAATGGCCGTGGCGGTGAGTTTTTATCAACACGCCCTTAGTCAACCTCAAGGGGAAAAAGCGTTAGATTATCTCAAAGTACAACGACAACTAACCGCAGAAACTATCGCTAATTTTCAACTGGGATATTCTCCGGAAGGTTGGGAAACTCTCTATCGTTATTTAGTGGAACAAAAGCGCTATCCTGTGGCTTTAGTGGAACAAGCAGGATTAATTAAAGCGCGTCAAAATGGTAGCGGTTATTACGATCAATTTCGAGATCGTTTAATGATTCCTATTTTTGATAGTCAAGGACGAGCGATCGCTTTTGGTAGTCGCACTTTAGGTAATGAGCAGCCAAAGTATCTAAATTCTCCCGATACTCCTCTATTTGAAAAGGGAAAAACTCTCTTTGCGCTCGATCGAGCTAAACAGGCAATTATTCATCAAGATTTAGCCATAGTTGTGGAGGGTTATTTTGATGCGATCGCTCTCCATGCTGCCGGTATTACTAATGTAGTTGCCTGTTTAGGAACAGCCTTAAGTCAAGAGCAAATTAAATTACTTTTGCGCTACAGTGAAAGTAAACAAATAATCTTTAATTTTGATGCCGATCAAGCAGGAATTAAAGCGACACAACGAGCGATCGAGGAAATTAACTCCCTAGTTTATTCAGGACAAGTTAACCTAAAAATCCTCAATCTTCCCGATGGTAAAGATGCCGATGAATTTCTTAAATCCCATACTGACGGGGTGAATAGTTATCGAGAACTAATCGAAAAATCTCCTTTTTGGATTGATTGGCAAATCTCGCAAATGTTGGTCAATAAAGATTTAAAACAGGGACTAAATTTTCAACAAGTGTCTAGTAGTATGGTGAATTTACTGCAAAAGTTAATCGATAGCAATCAACGCACTTTTTATCTAGATTATTGTGCTGAAATTTTGGCTCAAAAAGATGCGACTCGTTTGCCTTATGTTTTCAAAAATCTCTCCAAACAGGTTAATAAACCTCTGGGAAAATCCCCAGCAATTAAGAGGAAAAATATTTTAGATAAATCCGAAAAAAATGGCTCAGAAACAGCCGAATGGTTGCTATTATTAATCTATCTGCATCGCTCTGAATATCGGGAAATGATTTTAGAATCTTTGGATGAAAAAGATTTAATTTTTAATTTCCCTGATTATCGTTGGTTATGGCAAGTAATTCTAGAGCTAGAAACCCAAATTACTAACCCAAGAGATTTGGTGTCAGCTTTACAGAATCATTTATTGATGATCGAGAACCAAAATCGTGATTTTAATTCTTTATTTCACTTAAATGAACATACCAGTCAGGAAATATTTCAGCCAGAAGAACAGATCAAAAATGCTATTATAGCTATGGAAAAAATTAGTTTAATGGAATATCGGCGCTACTGTCAAGAACAATTAATTAATGCTCTCGACAGCAATCAACGGGAATTTTATCAGCAGGAATTTTATCAAACTGTTAATAAATTAATCGAAATTGATCCTCTCTACCAACAAGCTTAATTCTCCGATTGATTAGAAGCTAGACAGTTGTTCTGCAATAATAAATACTAACTTATCCACTGCTCCCGCTTGCCCGCGTACTGAGCGCAATTTTTGCCGGATAGCCTCTAATTGTTCGGGATTTTCTAACCAAGATATAGCTATATTTGCCGCTTCTTCTGGTTGTAATTCCCCCAATAATTCCGGAACAATTTCGGCACTGGCCCAAATATTTGGCCAGGCATATAAACGCTTTTTCCGCAACATATAGAGATTAATTATCTTAGCAAATAAAGAACCCACCCCCGGCAGTTGGGCTAATAAACCGGGTAAACCGTCCCAAGTCCGCATCGCGTCTAGTTGCTGAGTCGGTAGTAAAATAATCATCGGGATTGCCAGCGCCCCTAATTCAGCAGTATTAGCACCCACCGTCGTTAAAGCTAAATGACAGCGAGAAAGCTGATTATGAGCGGGAAAAGCGGTAATTAGGTCAACTTTTACCCCCTTAGCTGTTTCTAGATAGGGTTTTTCACCGTTTTTTAATTTGGCAGCACTCCAACCAGTTTTATTAATCATCGGATTATAGCTAGGATCGGCAAATTTCGCCAAATAAGCTAAATTTATGGTAGGAGCAACGGGAATTAAGAATTTAGTCTGGGGATTGTGTGCGTGTATCTTTTCGGCAATGGCTAAGGTTAGGGGTACACCCTGAGCTAATTTCGAGGGTTTGGAACCGGGGAGGAGCGCGATTAAGGTAGCGTCATCAGGGGTGATAGCAGTGGGCAAATCCACCATTAAATCGCCGATAACAGTAAATTTATGCTGATATTGTCGGGGAATATTATTTAATACACTTGTATTCATCACGGCAAAGCGATCGATCCCCCGATACCAACGCGCTTCCCATTCCGCATAGATAACGGTGCGATAACCCAAACGTTTACCGATGGTGAGGGCAAAAAATTGATCGCCCCCTAAAAATAAAACGATGCCCTTGGGGTGCCAATCCCAATTATCGGCGGTTTTTCCCCAGAAAAGAAAATTAAAGAAGTTTTCTGGCGACTGGACTCGATCGACCTCCGGATATTTCCTAACTACTTCCGTTTCCGCCCCCATAGAATGAGTACAAGGGGAAAGAATCACCGAAATCCGCAACAGCGATCGATCTTCTGTTAAGTTTTGTCGCAATCTCTTGACAACTGGACGCACCCATGTAGATATTTCTCCCGGACCATTAGAGAGAATGAGCAGATCAACAGGAGAATCAAACATGATAAGTAGTCGTGCAAAATTAATGTCTTGGTTAGGATAGGCACTCATGCAAGGGGTAGTTAGGGTTTGCTGAATAAAGCTAAAAACCTTGTTGGGTAAGACTTTTAGACCTTTTGGAACTTAAAAAGTACTGGATATGGCAGTGATCGGGGGGAAATTTAGGCACTTTTTCCCTGAAAATTAGGTAATTGGCCACCTCAA
>NZ_JADBTZ010000241.1:0-27831 GCF_020245885.1 Microcystis sp. M165S2
AATTACATCGAAATAGATAGATGGTTTCCTAGCTCTAAAAGGTGTAGTAATTGCGGGTATATTGCTGAGAAAATGCCGTTAAATGTTCGAGAATGGGACTGTCCAGACTGTGGGACGCACCATGACCGAGATATTAACGCCAGTAAAAACATTTTGGCCGCAGGACTTGCGGTGTCAGTCTGTAGAGCGACCATAAGACCAGAACAGAGTAAAACTGTTAAGGCCGGTGCGGAACCCCGCAAGGGAAAGAAGCAGAAACCTAAATCGTGAGGTTTGGGAATCACCGTCCGTTTACGGCGGTGAGGATGTCAACTCTGGCTAAAAACCACGGCAGAACAATTAAAAAAGGGCCAGTTTGCCGAGGTGGATTTAGACAATTTAATTGAGGAGATTGAATCGATGGGGAGAAGTGAAAGACACGCGCTCAAAAGTCTTTTAACTCGTCTCCTAGAACATTTACTCAAATTAACCTACTGGCAATCGGAAAGAGACCGGAATGGCAATCATGGTCATGGAGAAATCAATAATTTTCGGGCAGAAATCCAAGATTTACTGGAGGATAGCCCTAGTTTAAAGCCCTATCTTCGGGAGATTTTTGAGCCATCCTACCATACAGCTTTAGAGACCGTCCGGAAAAAAATGGGTTTATCCCCCGGCGGCCTACCCAGTCAGATAATTTTTAATCTCGAACAGGTTTTAGATCATCAATGGCTCCCAATCGAGTGGGAATAAACTATTGACTATCTAATACTAAATCTGGTTATTAAAGACTGATTATTTATTCCCCCTTTTGCCTCTTGCCTATTGCATGAGTGCCTGTCCTGATAAGTAGCCTATATTCAACGGATTTAGTATAAATTACTCCTTGATCGCTAAACAGTCATCAGTGAACTGAAAACTCAAATCTGATAACCGATAACTGATAACTGATAACTGATAACTGATAACTGATAACTGATATGGGTTCACTCAAGTAATTTCTTCAGCAGGGCATCCACTTCCTCCAGGCCGGATTGATTATTTTTTAGGACATAAACCGCTCGCGCTTGCTTAAAAGCTTCTTTCGCTTCTCTTTTTCGTCCCCGGCCCGCGTAGGCCCGACCGAGATTAAGATAGACATCGGCGTTATTGGGGGCGATTTCGGCCAAATCTTGATAGGCGATAATTGCTGCAAGATAATCTTTTCTGGCCAGATGGATGCGACCAATTCCCGCTTGTGCTTCCAAAGATTGGGGTTGTAGGAAAACAGCCCGACGATAAAAGGGGAGAGCCTCGTCAAAACGCTCTTGTTTTTCGAGTAAAATACCTATTTTTAGCTGAATTAAAAAATTTCCTGTACTTTGTCGCTCTATTTCTTTTAAAATCTGGGTTCCGCCATTTAAATCGCCCTGTTTGAGCAAAAGGCTGGCCAGTTGCAATCTTAATTCAGTATTGTTAGGGAATCTTTGCAGGGATTTTTGGAGAAAATCGAGGGCTTCGCTGCTTTTATTCTGTTCAATCAAGGCTTTACCCATGATTTCGTGGGCTTGCTGATTATTGGGGTCGAGAGCTAAAACCCATTGGTAAACTTCGCCCGCTTTAGCATAGTTTTTTTGGCGTAATAATACTACCCCTAAACCGAGGTAGTGTTGGACGTTTTTCGGTTCTATTTGGATAGCGTAGTAGTAAGCGGTGGCTGCATTGTCATAATCACCGATATTAGCCAAACTATAACCGAGAGCATGGAAAAAGTCAGGATTACTCGGATCGAGACTTAAAGCTTTTTGGTATGCTTGGGCGGCGGCGTTATAATCTCCTTGCCGCGTTTGTAAAAAGCCAATCCCAGAGAAAATTCTGGCATTATTGCCATCAAGGGCGGCAGCCCGCTCGTAAACGGCTATAGCTTCCCCATAATTGCCATTTTTGACCAATTGCCGCGCTTGACGCAGTAGTTCGTTAACCTGTGAATCCTTGCTCACGATTGCCCCTGCGGGATTATCAGCGATCGCAATTGAGGCAGAGAAACAGCCCCCCGCGAGAAGACCGACGAGCAAGATTAGACGGGTAAATTGTTTCATCGCTTTACCTTTGTTAACGATTCTTAATTAAAGTTTATTGTAAATAGTATTGACAAAAATCAACTATTCTGCATCACCTTGGACGAGATTATTGCGGGCTTCTTGGGCGACTTGGGCGCTTTTGTCGTTGGTTAACTGGGTCAAAACAGCGATCGCATCCTGTCCCCCTAAGCGGCCTAAAGCTTGAGCGAGACGATAGCGCAGTTGCCAGTCATCATCATTAGCCAAGGGAACGAGTAAAGAGACGGCGCGGGGGTCGCCTAGTTCCCCAAAAGCACTAACGGCGGCCGTTTTTACCAATTCATTATCGGAGTTAAGGGCGATTTCGAGCAGTTCAAAGCCCCGGGGTTCCCCCAATTCGCCCAAAGCTGCCACAATGCTAAATTGAATTAACCAGTCGCAGGATTGTTGATAGACGGCCACCAGATCATCGTAGGCTGCGGTTAATTTTAACCCCCCGATCGCATCGGCTGCGGCCGCTTTCACGTCTGCTTCGGGATCATGCAACAAGCGATCGCGCAGAATAGTTAAGGCCAGATCGAGATTCTGACGACCGAGGATATCTAACTGACTTACCGCCGAATAACGCACCCTAGCGTTACTATCGTTAATTAAAGGCTGTAACATCTCGAAGGCGATTTCTGGGGCTAAATAACGCAGTTGATTAACTCCCGATAAGCGATGGCCATAATCATCGGAATCAAGCAGCCGTTGCACGGATTCAGGGGAATAATTCATAATTTGATGACACCCTTAACAATTGGACTGGTATTAATTGTCCCATGAATAGTTATCGACTCCTGACTATCTTGATCATGTTTAGTTCCCCGGTTTTTTGGGGCTGTCGTCCTCCCTCTCCCCTTAAAAAAGAACCTACGGCCGAGATGCTCGTTTCTCCTTCTCCCAGTCCGATTATTTCCGCATCAGACATTAAAGCTGCTAATCGTTATCGTCAATTGGGATTACAGTATCGTCAACAGGGAGATTTGAGCAAAAGTATTGAGGCTTTAAAAAAATCGGTACAGTTAAACCCCAATCATCTAGACGGGAGAGTAATTTTAGGCTGGACACAACACCTAGCTAAACAACCTTTAGCGGCACAAATAACCCTCGAAGAAACGATTAAAATTGCTCCCGATCATGTGGCTGCTTATAATGCTTTGGGTATTGTTTATCTTGTGGGTGGTCATCTTGAAAAGGCCGTAGTTACTCATACTAAAGCCGCTAATTTAAAACCAGATAATGAAATTGCCTACTATAATTTATCCCTCGCCTATCATCGCTTAAAAGATTTTAATTCAGCTATTACTAACGCTGAAAAAGCAGTTAAATTAGAGCCAAATAATCCCCATCCTCTTGTGGCTTTGGCAATGATTTATTTAGAGCAAGGTGATAGTAAAAAAGCTCATGATACCTATAGAAAGGCTGTGGATTTAGACGGTCGTTATCGACAAAAATGGTTTCTGGCACATCTGAAGGAAGCTGGTTTTAGTCAGGAGCAAATTAAATTAGTAGAAAAGTTACGAGCCTAGATTTAAAAAATATTATTTACTCTTAAGATGCCTGTCGATGTCCCAGTTTTAGGAAAATAGTTTCTAAATCTTCGCGGCAAGTATAAAACTCGCTTAAGGTCAGACCAGAAACGACTAAAGATTTCAACAATTCGGCACTATCTTCTAGGGTTCCCGTAAATTTAACCTGGAGAGTATTAGTATTAATAATTCTTTGCCAACTTTCCACAAAAACACATTGTTTAAGAGCGGTTTCTAAGGCTTCTAAATTGCCTAGAGTCGTGATCTGCAAGTATTGGCCAGCTAGACGTTGATTTAATTCTTGTAAAGAGGTACTTTCCACTAGATAACCTAATTCCATGATGCCCACAGAACTACAAAGTTCGGCTAAATCACTAAGGACATGGGAGGAAATTAAAATAGTCATACCTGCCGATTGTAAGACTTTAATAATCTCACGAAATTGTAGGCGAGCGATCGGGTCTAATCCAGAAACCGGTTCATCGAGAAGTAAAATTAAAGGTTCATGGATAATCGTTCGGGCTAAACTTAAACGTTGTTTCATCCCCCGGGACAAAGTAGCGATCGAATTATGGCTTTTACCTGTCAATTGTACCAGTTCTAGAACCTCATAAATGCGGCGATGACGTTGGGAGCGAGGGATATGATAAAGACGGGCAAAATAATCCAGATAATTCCAGACATTTAGGTCATCGTAGAGGGGAAAATTATCGGGTAGATAACCTAAGTTTCTTTTGAGACGGGGATTACTCTCATCTCTTAAAAGACGTTCTCCGTGCAGATATATTTCTCCCGTTGTCGGTTCTTCCGCTGCCGCTAACATCCTAATTAAAGTGGTTTTTCCCGCTCCATTTGGACCGATTAACCCGTAAACTTCCCCCGCTTCAATCTGTAAATCCACTTGATTAACAGCCCCATGGCGGTCAAATTGTTTGGTTAAACCAACGGTAGCAATGGCTAATTCTGGTGCATTCATAAAGTTTTAGTAGTCGGATTGCTGACAAACTGGCCACCACATTCTTAACATTAACGTTTGGGTTTCCCGTTATCAATAGAACCATTCTTGATGGTATGGTGAGAACCCCACTAGGACAAGGCAATACAGGCGAAGATGTGATTTTGTTCTGTGTTAGACTGATATTTGAGTAAGTCTAACACGAACCACAAAAAGATATTGATCAGAAAACTGATCATCAAGCTAGATGTTTAAAGACTGATTTGAGCCAATTATTTTTTTTTGTTAATGAATATTTTACACAGTTCATACCAGATAAGCAACATGGCTCACTACTACCACCAAATCCTTACCTTGCGCTATTTTACCCCCGAAGGTGAATTAGTTCCCACTCCCGCAGAAGCGGCACAATAGGCAGAAAGCCGCAAAATTAGCGGCTAAATTGCGGGAATTGGGCATAAATACCCGAGAAAATTGCTAATTAGAGCTTGCTGAATAAATCTAAAAACCTTGTTGGGTAAGACTTTTAGACTTTTTGTCAATCAAAAAGTACCGGCCATGGCAGTGAGCGGGGGGAAAATTCCGGGACTTTTTCCCTGAAAATTAGGTAATTGACCACATAAAAATCGGTAAAACTACACCCCACACCCCACACCCCACACCCCAGGAAAAACTTTTTGCCGCAAACCCTAATTATCCGATGATTTCTGGATTTAATACCATGTATAGACGAGAATTACTGCAATTTATTGGCTCTCACGCTCTTTTTGGGGCTATTAATCGAGAATTTGCTTGGAATTATCAAAATATTGACCATTGGGGCGAATTATCAAGGAATTATCGCCTCTGCACCAGGGGAAAGCAACAAACACCGATCGATCTGAGTATAGTGACTGAAAAAGAGCTATACCAACCCACCTTTAATTATCGTCCTGTACCCCTAAAAATTCGCCATAACGGTCGTACAATCTTGGTTAAGACCGAAAAAGGTGGAAACATGAGTTTTCACGGCGAAAATTGGGATTTATTGCAGTTCCACTTTCATCATCCCAGCGAACATCAGATTAAAGGTCAGTCTTTCCCTCTAGAAATTCATTTAGTGCATGGGAATGGGAGGGGAAATTTAGCAGTTGTGGGCATTTTAGCCGAAATTGGCGCAAATAATCCCTATTTACAAACCATTTGGGATTATTTGCCCCAAGAACCTTCTCCTGAAATGATTATCCCCGATACTTGGGTCAATGCCGGGCTTTTACTGCCGGAAAATAGCGATTTTTATGAATATCGGGGGTCTTTGTCCACTCCTCCGGTGTAGCGAGGATGTTCTCTGGTTAGTCTGGCAAAATGCGATCAAAATTTCTCCCCAACAACTGCAACAATTGGCTGAGATTTTTCCGAGTAATGCGAGGAATATTCAACCCTTAAACGGGCGCTCGATCCTGCATTCCTAGCCCACCAATTGTCGGCATTTTGGCTAATTTAGATAATTTTATTAACTTTTAGACCAAAAATTGTAAATAACTCAGGAATGCGCTCAATAACTAAAGCTTCGGTGGCTGTCCAGTCACTTTCTTTAGTGGCTAAAACCCCCAGAACACTCAGAGGAACCTGTAGAAATAGGTGACTTAAGAGGAGAGCGATCGCAGCGATTACTAAACCTAAAAGCCGCCATTGGGGGAGATAGGCGGCCACGGCAGCCGCTAGAGGGGCAAAATTGTAGATTGGCCAAGCGATGAGAATTAAGAGGATGACTCCCAAAAGAGTAAGAAGACGATGGCGAGGACGTTTAAAAAGAGAGAGAATTTTTAACTGTTCGGGGGTGAGTTGACTAGGTTTGAGAGCAACCAACAAAAGACTAAAAATATCAAAAGGTTTTGTCCACTGCATCCAAAAAACGGGAATAATAGCGATCGCTCCTAGAAATAGCCATTCTAGCCAAAGAAAAGGCAAGGGATCGCCCACAGCTAAACCAATCCAAGCGATTTGTAAAAAGATTGGCAAGGCCGCTAACCCTGCCAAATGAATCCACAAGAAAGGTTCTGATTTCATAGAGGGAAATGGGAATTATAAATTATGAATTATGAATTATGAATTATGAAGTGGGGAGACCACTTCGTGCGCGTTGCGGGGGGAGTGGGGGAATTATGACTGATAACTGATCACTGATCACTGATAACTGATCACTGACTCCCTGACGCTGACCGTCTAATTAACTGGATAAAGTGCGACGTTTCATGACCATTTCGTAGGCTTCGATAATGTCGCCTTCTTTCCAGTCATTGAATTTAGAAACACCGACACCGCACTCGAAACCGGTCGCCACTTCCCGGGCATCTTCCTTCATCCGTTTGAGGGAATCGAGAACTCCCTGATAGACAATTTCCTTGCCGCGACGCACGCGCACGAAGCGATTCCGCACCAGTTTACCGGATTGGACATAACAGCCCGCCACGGCCCCACGACCGACGGTGAAGACGGCACGCACTTCGGCGAAACCGAGGTGTTCTTCCACTTCTTCGGGGTCGAGAAGACCTTCCATCGCTCCTTGAATATCATCGAGAAGCTTGTAGATGATATTGTAATCGCGGATATCGACCCCTTCCCGATCGGCGGATGCGCGCGCCCCACTGGCAAGGGTGGTATTAAAGCCCACCACCACCGCACCACTAGCGGCGGCCAGATCCACATCGGTTTCGGTGATTTCCCCCGGAGAGGCGAGGAGAACGCGAATCTGGACTTCGTTTTGGGGTAACTGTTTGAGCGCACCGAGGATGGCCTCGACGGAACCTTGCACATCTGCCTTGAGGATGAGATTAAGTTCCTTGAGTTGTCCTTCTTGAGCTTGGATAGAGAGGGTGCTAAGGCTAACGCGACGGGAGGAGAGGGCCTGTTGTAAACGGGTGTTGCGTCGTTCGATCGCCCGTTGATCGGCAATTGATCGGGCCTCTTTTTCACTTTCATAGACATCGAATTCATCGCCGGCGGCCGGGACATCACTGAGACCGAGGATTTCCACGGCAAAGGAGGGGGTGGCCGCTTCGACTTTTTGACCGCGATCATCGATCATCGCCCGAATTTTGCCGAAAACGGAACCAGCGACGATGCTATCACCCACGCGGAGAGTGCCATTCTGGACGAGCAGGGTAGCCACGGGGCCTTTGGTGCGATCGAGGTTAGCTTCGATCACGGTTCCCTTGGCCAAGCGATCGGGGTTAGCGACCAATTCCGCTACTTCTGCCACCAAGAGGATCATTTCCAGCAGATTATCGAGATTTTCACCCCGCAGGGCGCTAACGGGAACCATGATCGTCTCACCGCCCCAATCTTCGGCCACCAGTCCCTGTTCGGTCAATTCCTGTTTAATCCGGTCGGGGTTAGCTGAAGGTTTATCGACTTTGTTAATCGCCACCACGATGGGGACTTCGGCAGCCCTGGCGTGACTGATTGCCTCTTTCGTTTGGGGTTGTACGCCGTCATCGGCGGCTACCACCAGCACGGCTATATCGGTGACTCTCGCCCCGCGGGCGCGCATAGCGGTAAAAGCTTCGTGGCCGGGGGTATCCAAAAAGACAATCTGTTCTGGTTTGCCGTTATGTTCCACATCGACGTGGTAAGCACCGATGTGCTGGGTGATGCCACCGGCTTCCCCCTGGGCGACTTTGGTTTTGCGGATCGAGTCGAGGAGGGTGGTTTTACCGTGGTCAACGTGACCCATAATGGTGACGACGGGGGGACGACGCTGGAGACTTTCCCAGTCGGAGACATCGATCATTTCCGTGGTTTTGATTGCCGCCGACTGGGTGCTGGGGGTTTCCACGGCGATCTCGAAGTCCCTGGCGATCATTTCGATCGTGTCCACGTCGAGAGTTTGGGTGATATTAACCGCCATCCCTTTAAAAAATAGGGTTCTGATGATCTCAGTTTCGGGGACTTTCATCAATTCCGAGAGGTCGCGCACGGTGAGACTGCCGGTGACGACGATGCTTTCCGGGCGTTTTTCCTCTTGGGGTTCTTGGCGCTCGCTTTTCTGTCCGCCAGTGTGGGCGGTTGGTTTACTAGGCCGCTTAACTTTGACTGCTGTTGGAGTGCCGGAGGTGGCAGCTTTAGCGGTGGGCGGTTTGGGGGGACGAGCGGTGGAAAGGGTAAAACTGGGGGTATTAATTAACCCGGACAGTTCCGATTCTAGATCATCATCATCTTCAAAGAGAGCTTGGGTGCGGCGTTTGTTTTTGCCGGCAGTTTTGGCGGTTTTGGCCGCTTTTTTCTCTTCTTCCTCTTCTTCTTCCCAGCTTGATTTTTTGGCCATGCGAGGGGGCATGGTGGGTCGTTTGAGTTTTTTCAGCCCGTCTGCTCCGAGCAATCCGGTATCTGTATCGATTTCTGTGCCATCAGCACCAGATTTCTTGGTGGTATCGGTTTCTTCCCCGCCGGTAGCCGAGATTTTAGCGGGTAAACCGGGGCGAACTGGGCGCTTCAATTCCACCGTCTCCCGCACTTCTCTAGCTGGTTCGGCCGGTTTCGGGCTTTTTCCGTCGGGTTTGCGGTTGAGGGTCGGTTTTTCTGGTTTAGCCAAGCCTAGCCTGCGCTCAGGACTAGGGGCATTTTCGCTCTCGCCGCGCTCGCGTTTTTCTCCCCTGGGCCTGTCGTTACTGCCAGGAGCATTTTTAGAGCGGGGTTCTGGCCGGCCCGAGGCAGTTTCAGGGCGTGGTTTCGGGGTGAGGGAAGGTCGATTAGGTGGGGCGGTTAAGGTGGGGGCTGCTTCTGACACTAGCGGGGTTTCGGTCGGGGTTTCTTTAACACTGGGGCTATGAGATAGCATCTCTGCAGCAGTGGCGGGAGTTTTTTCGGCTGCTCCGTCGCGCCCTGGGGGAGCAACGAGGGGTTTAACCGGGGGACGGGGGGGACTGATTAAAGTCGGTTTGGCCGAGGAACCGGCTTGACCGGGATAGCTTTCCCCTTCTTCGCCGGTTTCGGGGCGGTTGTGTTTATGCAGGGCTAAAATCTTTTGTTTTTTTTCTTCGGCAGGACTAGCCGATTCTCGCTGACCCGTGCTATTTTTACTGGTACTCGAAACAACTCCCTTCGCAGCGATTGCTTTGATGCGTTGGGCATCCTCTTCGCTGATCGTGCTACTGTGGCTCTTGTACTCGATGTTCAACTGGTCACAGATGTCCAAAATGTCTTTGTTGTCTAGATTCAATTCTTTTGATAAATCGTAAATTCTGACTTTCGTGTTACTCATCCATTATCCCCCGGCTAAAGTGTTAGTGATCCTATAATTTGGCTGATTTTTTGATCCTGTCAGGACTGTCCCATTTCCATGCTAACGATTTTGTGGCTATGATCGTCAATTTTAATCCTGATTTGGACGACCTTGCCAGGCAGGCCCGAGTCGCTCTTGCAAGGATTCATAGAGCGTTTCGGGAATATTGGCTTTTAGGGCGCGTCCGAGACGATTTTTTTGTCGGGCTAGTTGCAGGCAGTTGGGTTGTGGACACATATAGGCTGATCTTCCCATGCCTTGATCTAATTGTATCTGTCCGGACGGGTGTAGTCGGACAATTCGCCAAAAGGATTCTTTCGGGGCGAAGAGACGGCAGCTAATACAGCGTCGATAATTGACGAAGGTGTTCATTCTCGGTCTAAATCCTGGGATTCTGGGTCTGTTTCAGCGGGTTTTACCTCTTGTTCGCCTTTATAGAGGGCTATATCCTTAATATCGATTTTCCAGCCCGTCAGACGGGCGGCTAGACGCACGTTCTGCCCTTCTTTGCCAATCGCTAAACTCAATTGATCCTGTGCCACCAGTACCAGTGCTTGTCTTTCTTCGGCATTAGTGAACAAAACTTGGTCGATACGGGCTGGACTAAGGGCATTGGCAATGTAGGTGGCGGGGTCTGGAGACCAACGAATCACATCGATTTTTTCGCCCCGCAATTCGTTAACCACAGCTTGAATCCGCGAACCTCTAGCCCCAATACAAGCACCAACCGGATCCACGTCTCTCTCTAAGGTATCGACGGCGATTTTTGTCCGCGAACCAACGTGACGGGAGGGGGGATTTGCTTCCCGGGCGACGGCCACAATACGAACGATTTCCTCCTCGATTTCGGGAACTTCGTTGGCGAACAGATATACTACCAAACCCGCCGCCGCTCTGGAAACGATTAATTGCGGGCCGCGGTGAGAACCTTCCAGGACTTTTTTGAGCAGAACTTTAAAGGTGGCGTTAGCGCGATAGTTATCGTTGGGCAGTTGTTCCCGTTTGGGTAGTTCTGCTTCCACTTCCGGTTGACCGTAGGTGCTTTGTACCATGACAATAGCAGCCTGTCTTTCAAAACGGACGACCCGGGCCTGTAAAACGGTTCCTTCCAGATCTTGGAACTCCTCTTGAATCATTTTGCGTTGGTTATCCCGCAGTTTTTGCAGTAAAACCTGTTTAGTTTGAATCGCCGCCATGCGACCAAATTCTTTTTGGTCGGGGGTGACATCAAGAACTACTTCATCCCCTAACTGGGCCTCATCGGCCACTTCTTGCACTTCTTTGAGACCGATGTGATGGTCGGCATTGGTCACTTCTTCGACAATAGTTTTAGTAGAAAGGATGCGAAAGCCTTCTTCTTCTACATCTAATTCCACATCAAAGTTATTGAAATAATCTTCATGGAATTGAGCAGCTTTTTCTAAACTTTGGGCGCGTCGATAACGTTCATAACCCTTGAGAAGTGCTTCACGCAAGGATTCTTGTACGGCATTTTTGGGCAGATTATGTCGTTGGCTAATTTCTTCGAGCATTATTTTTAAACCAGGCAAATTAACAGTAGCCATAATTATTTTTTCTCCTTACTTTTGAGTTATTAGTTTTTTAGCCGTCAGCCTTGTATCAGTTATCAGTTATCAGTTATCAGTTATCAGTTATCAGTTATCAGTTATCAGATGTAAGTTTTAAGTTAATCAGTTAGTTAGTTATTTATCTTCATCCTTATCCCTGTTTACTGATTACTGTTTACTGATTACTGATTATTGCGCTGCTCATCTAAACGGACGCTGATGACGGTAGTGCGATCGATGCTCAGGGAGCGACCTTTTTGGTTAAGATAAATAGATTGCTCATCTCTACCTTGCAGTTTTCCGCGCCATTCTTTCGGTTTTCCTTGGCTATCCTGGCCGGTAACGATGACGGGAAAACCTTTAAAAGACTGAAATTCGCGCTCACTGCTCAGTTGTCGAGAAATGCCGGGGCTAGATATTTCTAAAACGTAGGCCTCTGGTAAGATTTCTTGACTGTCGAGGGCGGTTTCTAAGGCCCGACTCATCTGCTCACAGTCCTCTAAACCAGTATCTCCCCCCAGATTGCGAATATCGACGCGCAGGACGGGAGGCCTTTTATTGGTTTGAAAAACGATATCGACCACTTCTAGCCCCAAGTTTTCAGCGATAGGGGTGGCTAGGTGCAGCAGGTCGGGGATGAGCGGATGGGTCATGATTTGGACAATAAAAAAAGCGGGCGAAACCCACTTCCCTAAACTGTTAGTGATTGGGATAGGCAGTTGTTAGACCACCTAGCTGAATACAATATAGCAAAAAACCGTCATCACTATTTGCCCCCGGGGTCGTGCCTGGGGGAAAACAGAACAGTGGTCACGATCGAGTCGATCTGTCACAATGAATACAGGGTAACTAGATATAGAGTCAATTATGGATCAAAAATCTCCACTCACCGTAGTTAGAGCCAAGTCAGCTAAGAATCGTGGTAATCGACCAGTATGGAAAGGGATTGTCACCACTTGGATGATTGTGCAAACCTTTGGCCAGGTCACTCCTGCTTGGAGTCAAAAAAACCAAAATACCCTCACCTACGGTGAATTGTTAGAGAAAATCGAGCAAGGCAAGGTAAAAAAGGTCGAAATCAATCCTTCTTTGCAGCAGGCAGCAGTTACCCTCGTCGGTCAAACGGACAAGGATCCCCCGAAAGAAGTCAATTTATTTGACCAAAATCCCGAATTAATCAAGAAACTCGATGCTAAAAAAATCGAGTACGGCATTCTCCCCAGCACTGACAATTCGGCCTTGATCAATGTTCTCACTAACCTGTTAGTGATTATTGTTGTCTTGGGATTATTGGTGTTTATTATCCGTCGTTCTGCCAATGCTTCCGGTCAAGCGATGAACTTTGGTAAATCAAGGGCGCGGTTTCAGATGGAGGCGAAAACCGACACACAATTTAATGATGTGGCGGGTGTGGATGAGGCCAAGGAAGATTTACAGGAAGTGGTGACATTCCTCAAACAACCGGAAAAATTTACGGCTATTGGTGCGAAAATCCCCAAGGGAGTCCTGTTAATCGGGCCCCCGGGGACGGGAAAAACTTTACTGGCTAAAGCGATCGCGGGAGAGGCGGGAGTACCTTTTTTCAGCATCTCCGGGTCGGAATTTGTGGAGATGTTTGTCGGGGTTGGTGCGTCGCGAGTGCGAGATCTGTTCCGAAAAGCCCAGGAAAATGCCCCTTGTTTGGTTTTTATCGATGAAATTGATGCCGTTGGTCGTCAAAGAGGGATCGGTTATGGGGGAGGTAATGATGAACGGGAACAAACCCTGAACCAATTATTGACGGAAATGGACGGTTTTGAGGGAAATACTGGCATTATCGTCATTGCCGCCACCAACCGCCCCGATGTTTTGGATTCGGCCCTCTTGCGTCCGGGTCGTTTTGATCGACAGGTGGTGGTGGATTATCCAGATTGTAAGGGACGTTTGGCCATTTTGGAGGTTCATTCTCGCGATAAAAAGGTGGCTGCTGATGTGGCTCTGGAGGCGATCGCCCGTCGCACCCCCGGTTTTACTGGGGCAGATTTGGCTAATATGCTCAACGAAGCGGCGATTTTTACCGCTAGAAGACGGAAAGAGGCGATTACCATGGCGGAAGTCAACGATGCGATCGATCGGATTGTGGCCGGTATGGAAGGGCGCGCTTTAGTTGATAGTAAAGCCAAGCGTTTGATCGCCTATCATGAAGTTGGTCATGCGATTGTTGGTACTCTCTGTCCCGGCCACGATCAGGTGGAAAAAGTCACCCTGATTCCCCGGGGTCAAGCGCAGGGGTTAACTTGGTTCACTCCCGATGAAGAACAGGGTTTAACCAGTCGTTCCCAGTTATTAGCCCGAATTGCGGGATTATTAGGGGGAAGGGTAGCGGAGGAATGTGTCTTCGGTGAGGATGAAGTGACCACCGGGGCCGGCAATGATATTGAAAAAATTACCTATCTGGCCCGACAGATGGTAACGCGTCTGGGAATGTCGGAATTGGGATTGATTGCTCTAGAGGAGGAGGGCAATTCCTATCTCGGTGGTGCTGGTGCTGGTTATCATCCCGACCATTCTTTCGCGATGATGGCGAAAATTGATGCACAAGTACGGGAACTTGTCAAGCAATGCCACGATTTAGCAACAAAACTTATCCTTGACAATCGTGTGGCGCTCGATCGCTTGGTGGATATACTGATTGAACAGGAAACCATTGACGGCGACGAATTCCGGCGTTTATTGACGGAATTTCAGCAACAAGCGGATCGGTCAATGGTGACTACGGTTTAATTTTGTTTTCGTCTCCTCGCTTTGAGGAAGTGCTTAGGGTTGGCTGAATAAATCTAAAAACCTTGCTGGGTAAGACTTTTAGACTTTTAGTCAATCAAAAAGTGCCATTTCTTGGAGGGATCGGGGGGAAAATTCAGGGACTTTTTCCCTGAAAATTAGGTAATTGGCCACCTCAAAACTGGTAAAACCCTACACCCTACACCCTACACCCTACACCCCACCCCCACGAAAAACTTTTTGCCGCAAACCCTAGCTAGGAGACGATTTCAGCAGACAATCTGCTAATCAGTCGGACAAAGCCAGAATTAACGACTAACATTGTGAGCGGGAATTTTATTAATGGAATGACCGTTATGATTGCCTTTGGTGGGGGCAATAATATTAGCTTCTAAAGCTGAAGTCATCTCGGCCAACATTTCTAAATTGAAACGATAGCCGACGTTGCGGACGGTTTGAATTAGATTAGGTTGCCTGGGATCGGTTTCGATTTTTTTCCGCAGAGAGAGAACATGAGTATCGATTGTCCGGGGATTATCAATTTCCTCGGGCCAAGCGCGACGCAGTAAATCGGCTCTTGATAGGGGTGTTCCCTCCGCTTGGGCTAAAACGTAGAGTAGGCTAAATTCTTGGGGCGTTAATTCGATATACTCCCCGCGAAATTGTACCCGTCGTTGGGCTAAATCTATTTTTAATTGCCCATAATCCAAGTGTAGGGGAGCAGCCCTACTGCCTAAACGACGAGTTAACACTTCTACCCTAGCCATAAATTCTTGCATCCCGAAGGGCTTTCTCAGGTAGTCGTCGGCCCCCGCTTTTAAACCATTGACCACATCTTTTTCGCCATTACGGGCCGAGAGAATCAGTATTAAAGACTGTTTTTGTTGATCAAGCCAACGGCAGAGTTCGATTCCATCCCCGTCCGGCAAGTCGGAATCGATAATTGCTAAGGTTGGTTGACGATGAAGGAAAGCTTGACGCGCACTTTGCAGGGTTGCCGATTGATTAACCAAATAACCGGCCTGTTGCAGATGCCAAGCTAATAGCGATCGCAAGTGCGGGTTGCCCTCAACAATAGAAATATGGATCGATACCACTTGAGTTTCTGCCCCATTACTGCACAGATTGACACATTGTCAGGGTATCAGAATTAATGTCAAGATGTTGTAACAATCGTAACATTCGTCAGCCGTCAGGAGTCAGGAGTCAGCTTTGAATCAGTTATCAGTTATCAGATGTGAGTTTTCAGTTCACTGATTACTGATTACTGTTTACTGGTTACTGAAAAAAAGCTCCCCACTCCCCACTTCATAATTTGTAATTCATACGTCCCCGAAAATGTCTTGACTATCGAACCCTATTCAAGGTATTCTATGCAATGATGTCAGAGGGTGGTGGAATCCAGGTTTGAATTGGCGGATACTTTAGACGTTCATAATCTGAGATTTATTAAACTTCTGAAATCGTAGAGTGAGCAAGGAATCCAGTTCTTTTTTATGTTTCAGATGGACATCATTCAGACATTCATAAATAGCTGAAGAAAAGTCGGAAAAGTTTTCATAATATTTACCATATAAACATATAAACATTTCTTTTTGACCAATTTCCCCAGCCTTTCAATTAAACTTAGATTAGGCGAATAAGACGGCAGATAGAGTAGCTCTATTGACAAAGAAAGAGCCAATTCTTCAACAACTTTGCATTTCTGATAGCGGTCAATATCTAGGGGTTGCGGCAAAAAGTTTTTCGGTGGGGGTTGGGGGTTGGGGGATGGGGGATGGGTTTTACCGATTTTCAGGTGGTCAACTACCTAATTTTCAGGGAAAAAGTCCCTGAATTTTCCCCCCGACCACTGCAAGGGCTGGGACTTTTTGAGGGGAAAAAAGTCTAAAAGTCTTATACAACAAGGTTTTTAGATTTATTCAGCAAACCCTAATTATGACTCTTAAACTCTATTATTGTCTTTGAGTAAAAAATGCAAGTTATAGCCGTGCAAAGTATATTACTGCCACAGCAGGTAATGTCGCCTAAAACTTGGCTGCTTTTCAGCCTCAGATTTCTTATTGGGACTTAGACAAAAAAAACTCGTTTACTTTTCGGTAAACGAGTTTACTTTCCATGATACCATTAATAGTCCTTTGAGTTATTTGGCAACTGCTACCGCCGCTTTGACGGTCTGAGGCTGGGGCTGCAGGTCGCGCAAACTTGGGAAAAGGAAGTGGTTTTCCTCCACATATTGCGCTCCAAACAGTCCTTTTTCAGCCCAGAAATAGCGATCGGTTGTATGCTCGTTACGCTTAACAATCAATAAAGCTGGTGGGCTAATGCCTATAGCTTGAATGTACTTGCGCGCCGCAGTTACAGGTTTATCTTCGCCACTTTCAATACTATACTGGGGTATGAGTTCAAGTATCTTACGTCCTTCTTGACGACGGCGACTCTTACGTTTCCGTTTTCTGGCCAACCCAATTACCTCCTGTTTTGGCTAATCGCTGTAATGGTAATGATAGTTACAAAAGCCGTAGCGATTATATCCCTTCTAGACCAAGAAATCAAGTGTCCCTCACAAACTTAATTACAGACAAGTTTGACTAGAAGCTAGACTGAGACTAGGTTTAAGTTTTTCTGACGAAAACACTGCCCCAAATCCCGATACAAAACTTATTATTCTTAAACTTTTTTTAATATATACCGTGATCCACCCCTAAAATAGTGAGCAAACCCTTGTCCTAATTGCTTTTTGCTGGCTGCCCTCGACCCAAGAGGATGGTCATTCTCTCCTATCTACACTGGGAAACAAAACTCGCAACCCTAGCTGTATCTAGGTTTTCTGATTTTTTACTTTTTACTTTCTTGGTATGCCCTTCTCCTCCCCCTCCCGGACTCCCCTGAGTGATGATTTTATTGCCCTCTGTCAGGCACAGATGGAACTTTTGCGAGAGCAAATGGAAACGGACAGAAGTGCGGTTTATTTAAATGAACCTTTATCGAGTAATTTAATCCCAGTCGTTGTTTATCCGCCTTTTAACCCCCCTTCTCCCCAAAAAAAGCGGCTTTCCTTACAACCAGGGCAACCGGCGGCAGACTTGTTAACTGCGGTTAAGTTAGAAGATTTATCCCACCTCTGGAGTAATCAGGAGACCGTCAGCGGTCATCGCTTGTTTTTACCCTTAATGTATGAAGAGGGCATGATCGGATTATTGGTGGCAACCAGAGAAAAACGACCTTGGCAAAGTTGGGAATTAACCCGGATGGAAAAAATCACCCAAACCCTCGCTTTAGCCTGTGTACTCGATCGCCAATTGGGAGAAGAACGTTATTATCGACAATGGCAAAGTCAGCGCCTCGATACCTTTCTCCATCAAATCCGCAATCCCCTCACCGCTTTAAAAACCTTTGGTAAACTTCTGCTCAAAAGGCTTTTAGCCGAAGAAGGTAACGATCCCGCCATTACTGGTATCCTGAGGGAAAGCGATCGAGTTCGGGACTTAATCGCCGAATTTGAGGCACAAATCCACCAAGAAAGCGAAAATTACCCCACTGTCGATATTCCTCTCCTGCAAGCGCAATCTTCCCCCACCGCCTTTCTCTTGCCTGCTGACAGCAGCCAACTAACTCCGATCGATCTCCATGATATTCTCGATCCGCTGCTCCTTTCGGCCCAAGCGGTAGCCAAAGAGAGAAATCTCCGTCTAGAAACGATTCACGGGGAAGACATACCACTTATTAGCGCCAATATCCCCGGTTTGCGGGAAGTATTCAGCAATTTAATTGATAATGCCCTCAAATATACTCCTGCTGGCGGAAAAGTCACCGTCGAGGTGCAGAATGTTAAGAATAGTGTAGAAATTGTTTTTAAAGACACGGGTTATGGTATAGCGAGGAGCGATCAAGAAAGAATTTTTCAACGTCACTACCGGGGAGTGCAAGCAGGGGGAGATATACCGGGTACAGGATTGGGTTTAGCGATCGCCAAAGAATTAATTACCAGCATGGGGGGGAGGATTGAATTTATCAGTCCCAATCCCGAGCAAACAAGTTCCCTCTACCCCGGCACGGTTTTTCGGGTTCATATACCAGTTATAGCCGATGATAACCTCAGTATAGAGGGATGATCTGGTGGTCAATTCTGCCTATTTTCTCGCTCGGGAGATTCCCGGGGCGATCGGTTAAAATATATGGAAAATATCAGTGTCAATGGTAACTTGGCTGTGAACCAAAGAATTAACTAATTATGCCGACTATCGAACAATTAGAACCCGCTAATAAGGCCGATGTGGTAGTATATATGCCCTACTATGCCAAGGACAAACATAGTATCCTGCCCTATGCGATCGCTTTGTATCAAGGAGGAGCTTTAGAAGGTCGTCGTCGCATAGAAAACAGTCAAGGGATTCCCTTTGTGGCATCTTGGTATGTATCAAAATTGCCCTCGGAATTGACCCGTTGTCGTTTACAATTTGAAGGACAGGCCGACCTAAGCTATGAGATGACGATTATTAACGCCGAGTTGATCGAATATCTCATCGATGCGATTAAAATCTTTAAGCAGCTAGGTTCAGCCGACTTTTCGCAGGGATTTTATCGGAAACTGCTGCGATTTGAAGAATAAAAGTCGGGATTTTACGGGTTAAAAGGAGCAAATCGTGGCGAAATCAGCCAAATCTATACTCATATCTTCCCTAGAACCCCTCAGTGGTAAATCGGGAACTATCGTCGGTTTAGCACATCTCTTGCGGCAAAAAGGACTAGAGATAAGTTACGGCAAACCAGTGGGCAATTGTCCGGGATACGTCGATGGGCAATTGGTCGATGAGGATGTAGAATTTATCCGGCAATTACTAGAATTATCCCCCGAACAGCTGTGTTTACCCGTGATCTATACAGATGTGGATTCCGTTGCTAAACGTCTGCAAGGTGCAGATAAACAGGACTACGGTAATATTCTTGCTGGCTATCTCGATCGGGTTAACAGTGATATTACCCTCCTCGAAGGGCCGGGGACTCTCTGGGAAGGGAGTATTTTTCAGTTATCGATGGGGGAGATGGCCAAAATTCTCCAGACTCCGATCCTATTGGTGGCCCGCTATAGTTCTCCCCTAATTGCCGAGAGTCTGCTGAAAGCAAGAGAGGAATTAAATAATCAGCTGCTGGGGGTAGTAATTAGCGATATCCCGGCCGATGATTGGGAGGAAGTACAATCTCTCCTTAAACCCTATCTGGTAAGCCAAGGTGTGGAAGTTTTAGGACTGTTACCCGCTAGTAAACTGCTGCGTAGTATTAGTGTTCGGGAAATTGTCCATCTTTTAGAGGCCAAAGTATTATGTCGGCCCGATCGTTTGGATTGGATGGTAGAAAGTTTAGCGATCGGGGCAATGAATGTCAACGCCGCTTTAGAATATTTTCGCAAGGGGGAAAATATGGCCGTGATTACGGGTGGCGATCGCACAGACCTACAGTTAGCTGCCCTAGAAACTTCCACCACCTGTTTAATCTTAACTGGTTCTATCTCTCCAGATCCCCTGATTTTGGGCCGGGCTGAGGATTTAGAAGTACCGATTCTCTCGGTAAATTTAGATACTCTCACCACCGTGGAAATCGTCGATCAGGCCTTCGGGAAGATTCGCTTACAGGAACAGGTAAAAGTCGCTTGTATTCGACAATTAATGGAGGAATATTTCCAGATCGATCGCCTGTTAGAAAAGTTAGCAATAGGGGCGTAATTTCTCCCCGGCTGCCGAGAATTTCATTGGAAACCCCTTCATGAGTCTATCCTCCTCCCCTGTGTCCCCTCCGGTCAAAGAAAATGACTGGAGCTTATTATTAAGATTACTTCCCTACGCGAAAAAGCAAAAAGCCCTGCTATTTTGGTCATTAATACTCCTTTTTCCCCTATCTCTCACAGGGGCGATCCAACCCTTAATTATCGGTCAAGCGGTCTCCCTTTTGCAAAAGGAACAAACTTGGGATTTTTTGGCTCGAATGCCCTTAATAGCAGCCATCAATACCCTAATTATTATCCTCTCGGTTTCGATTATTTTACGACTGATTTTAGGGACAATGCAAGGTTATCTAGTGCAGAAAGTCGGTCAGTCAATTACTGCTAATGTCCGGGAAGATTTATTTACCCATGTCACCTCCCTTTCCTCTAGTTTTTTTGATCGCTCTCCCGTGGGACGTTTAGTCACTCGTTTAACCAGCGATGTGGAAGCATTAGGAGAAGTTTTTGCTAGTGGGGCGATCGGAGTTGTCAGTGATTTGGTCAATATTTTAGTTATTATCATCACCATGTTTACCCTGCAATGGCAATTAGCTTTATTGTTGGTGTTGATGTTATTTCCCGTCACTGCTTTAATTATCTTTTTTCAAAAACAATACCGCATCGCTAACTATCAAGTCCGCGAGGAATTATCAAAACTTAATGCCCAATTACAGGAAAATGTAGTCGGAGTTAATATTGTTCAATTATTTCGCCGCGAACGCTTTAATGCTGAAATGTTTCGCGCTATCAATACTCAATATCGTCAATCCCTAGATAAAACAATTTTTTATGATTCGGCTGTCTCGTCCACTTTGGAATGGATCGGATTAATTGCCGTGGGAGGAGTATTATGGTTAGGTGGGATTTTTATTCTCCAGAAAACCATTGATTTTGGGGTTTTATCAGCTTTTATTTTATTCTCCCAACGTCTCTTTAATCCCCTGCGTCAGTTTGCCGAAAAATTTACCATGTTTCAAGCGGGTTTTACTGCTATAGAACGAATTGGTGAATTAATTAGTATTCCCATTGAAATCACCGATTCTAACAATTATAAAGAGATTTACTTCCCAGAAAAACGTCAAACTGGCGAGATTATTTTTGAGAATGTTTGGTTTGGTTATAAACCCGATGAATATATTATCAAAGGTCTCAATTTTACCATTCATCCAGGGGAAAAAGTCGCTTTAGTTGGTCCCACCGGTGCGGGAAAAAGTTCGATTATTCGTCTTCTCTGTCGTCTTTACGAACCAAGTAAGGGCAGAATTCTAGTGGATGGTATCGATATCCGTTATCTTCCCCAAGCGGAATTAAGACGTTATATCGGTGTCATTCTCCAAGAAACTTTTCTATTTGCCGGAGATGTTACTCGCAATATTACTTTAGGGGAAAATTATGATTTTGAGCAAGTGAAGGCAGCAGCTAAATTAACTAATATCGATCACTTTATCGAGGAGTTACCCGATGGTTATCATACCCTTTTACGGGAACGGGGCTCAAATTTATCGGGAGGACAAAAACAATTACTCGCTTTTGCGAGAGTCGCTATTCGTAACCCCGAAATTTTAGTTTTAGATGAAGCTACCGCTAGTTTAGACGTGGGGACAGAAGTATTAATTCAAGAAGCTTTAGAACAGATTCTAGTCGATCGTACTGCTATTATTATCGCCCATCGTCTCTCTACTATTCGCGATGTCGATCGAATTCTTGTCCTTAAACGCGGGGAATTAGTCGAATCGGGAACCCATGAAGATTTATTAACCAAAGACGGCCTCTACGCTAGTTTATATAAACTGCAAATGTTAGGCACAGATATTTAACAGTTATCAGTGATCAGTTACCAGTTATCAGTCATCAGTTATGAGATTAAAGTGATAAGTTTTAAGTTTTAAGCTTTAAATGATATTATTCGCCGATCAATCTTCACTAATTACCAATTACTGTTTACTGATTACTGATTACTGACAAATCCCCCACTTCCCCACTTCCCACAATGCCTTCGCCAGAATCTGCTCCGCTGCTATCACAACTGCAAAAAAAAGTCAATAGTTTAGATGTACCATTTTATGCGCCAGGGCATAAGCAGGGGGAAGGAATCGGGGAAGATTTAAGTAATTTACTGGGAAAAAGCGTCTTTAAAGCCGATTTACCCGAATTACCCGACCTTGATAATTTGTTTGCCCCGACGGGAGTGATTAAAGAAGCGCAAATTTTAGCAGCCGAGACATTTGGGGCAGATAAAAGCTGGTTTTTGGTCAATGGTTCCAGTTGTGGCATTATTGCGGCGATTTTAGCCACTTGCGGCCAAGGAGATAAAATTATTTTGGCGAGAAATATTCATAAATCGGCAATTTCAGGCTTAATTCTCTCTGGAGCGCAGCCTATCTTTATCAATCCCGAATATAATCCCACTATCGATCTAAATTTAAATATAACCCCCCAATCCCTCGAAAATGCCCTGAAACTTCATCCCGACACCAAAGCGGTGATGGTAGTCTCTCCCACCTATCAAGGGGTTTGCTGTGACTTAAAAACTATCGCCCAGATTACCGATCATTATTCTATCCCGCTGCTCGTCGATGAGGCTCACGGGGCGCATTTTGCCTTTCATCCCGATTTACCTCCGGCTGCGCTGTCTCTCGGTGCCGATATGGCTATTCAGTCCACCCATAAGGTTTTGGGGGCCTTAACTCAAGCATCGATGTTACACTTAAAAAGCGATCGCATTAGTTCCGAAAAAGTCGATCGAGCCTTACAATTAGTTCAAACCACTAGCCCTAGTTATTTGCTTCTCGCTTCTCTTGATAGTGCCAGAAAGCAAATGGCGACGCAAGGACTAGATTTACTGAGCAAAACCCTTGATTTAGCCGCTATCGCCCGAAAAGAACTCAATAAAATTCCTAATATCTCTGTTTTAGACTTTCCCCATTCTATCCCGGGTTGTCACTGGTTCGATCGCACTCGTTTAACGGTAATCGTCAAAGATTTTGGTTTAACTGGTTACGAAATAGACGATATTTTGCGAGAAAAATACGCTGTCACCGCAGAATTACCGACTTTCAGCCAACTTACTTTTATTATCTCCATCGGCAACCATCGAGAACACATTAATCGTCTAATTACTGCTTTTCAATGCCTGAAATACCCTTCCTCTACCAGTTTACCCCCCACTCCTCCCCCAGTCACGGGAAATTTGGCTATTTCTCCTAGAAAGGCTTTTTTTGCCCCTACAGAGATAGTATCCCGGAAAAATGCCCTCGATCGTCTTAGTGCTGATGTTATCTGTCCCTATCCCCCCGGTATTCCCGTTTTGATGCCGGGAGAGTTAATTTCTCAGGGAATCCTCGACTATCTGCAAACTATTTTAGACCTCGGTGGCACGATTACTGGCGGTAGTGATGATAATTTAACCACTTTCAGGGTTTTAAAATAATCGCAAAATTATCCGATATATTAACCGGAAAAAGGCGGTAATAGCAATTGCTCCGATGGCTGCCATCACGGCAATGATAGTAATTTCAGGGAAACTTAGGGTTCCTTGCAGTTGCGTATATAACCAGAAGGCAAAGGAGGTACTTGCTGCTAGAATCGCTAAATCTACCCCTTCAATCACTTTTTTAAATAATGCCAAAACTAAGCCCCCTAAGATCATAAAAGCGATGACAATTCCTACCGAGGGGACTAAACTATTTAAGGCAATTACTAATAATGTCCCTTCAAATCCTGTAAAGGCAGCATTAGCGAAGGTTTCTCCAAGAGAAAAGCGGGAAGTTTTTCTAATCACTGGAGGGGATGGAGGGGATGGAGGAATTGGAGAAGGTGAAGGAGATGGAGGAATTGGAGAAGGTGAAGGAGATGGGGAAAATGGAGGAGGAGGATTTAAAGCGGTTAAAACTTCTCCACAGGATTGAAATCTATCCAGGGGATTTGCTAGTAACATTTTATTGAATACTCTTGCTAAATCTGCACTGATGTTGGGGGCATAATTTTGCCAATTCCAGACCTGTTTTTGCGGATCGTATAGATCATCAGGATCGCGATTAGTTAAGAGCATAACACAGGTAGCTGCTAGGGCATATAAATCCGTGGCTGCTGATACCTGATTGCCTAATTGTTGTTCGGGAGGGGCAAATCCTGCCGAGTAAATTGTTGTGGATTTCTCTTGTGTATTATTGGGATTATTGGTAGCCTGTTTTACTGCCCCAAAATCGAGTAAATAGAGGCGGCCATTTTTGGATAGCATGATGTTAGATGGTTTTATATCCCGGTGAATGGAACCATTTTCATGAATAAATTTGAGGATAAGAAGTAATTCTTCGAGAATGTTTTTGACTTCACTTTCTTGAAAGGGTTTTTGTTGCTGTTGGAGAATTTCTTCTAAGTTTTTACCGTCGATATATTCCTGGGCCAGATAGAAAAATTGCTCTTCTTCTCCCGTTAATTGATTCTTGACTGTTAAAGGGAAAAAAGCATAGAGATCGGGGATTTGGGGATGTTCTCGTCCTAAATCTTCTAAAACGTGCGCTTCTTGAAAAAATAAGTTTTTCGCTTTTTCTAAAGCTTGCGGACTTAAATTACCGGAAGGTTGAAATTGTTTGAGTACACATTTAGCTTTTTTGGGACTATAACGATCTACTACTAAAAATGCCGCCCCAAATCCTCCTTGTCCCAATAGACGTTCTGGCAAATAACGTCCCCCTAAAATTAATGGCATCCCGCAAGTAGTACAATATTTCTGATCGATCGAGGTTAAGCGATTGCTATCGTCTAGGTCTGGGCATTGATTACGCGGTTTCGGACAGTGGGGACGCGTGCAAATAACTTCCATAGTCACCGTTTCCCTTGGTACTGCTCTTAGTTTAGCTACTACCGGCAATTCGGGTTAAAATTTTTATTCTTGAGAAAGAGTTAAAAAGAGAGTTCGTAGGCCGAGACGGATTCCCATTATACTACAAGGTTAGCAAAAATTTTTGATTTTGTCAAGTCTTTGGCTGAAAAAAATTCAGCCAGATCTAGCGGTTATCGAAAAAATCGGGTCACGCATATCACCCAAGGCAAGGGTTCTGGCCACGACTTGAGCGAAACGGTCTTGAACCATCTACTCCCGTGTCACCTCGTTTTCAGGCTCTTGAAAATATTGCTTTTTTTTCCCAAAGACAGTAAACTCAAATGTATTGTAAATGTATTTCAGATGAATTATGACTCTATATCTAGTAGAGGATGATCGACAAGAAAGGACAAAAGAAGAGGTGAGCGAGATATTGGAGCGCATTGCCACACTCGCATCAAAATCCCAGGGAGAGTTAATCGAAGCCCTAATTGGCGGAACAGAGGGGCGGTTATTCCTGATTATCAAAGCGATCGATCGCGCCTCCGTCGAACAAGTACTAGAAAACGCTGGGCTAGGTTGGCAACTAATCAAGGAAATGCGCTTGATTGGGCAGGACTTAGCCACTGTGCGAGAGCGCCAAGACAAAGCCAACTATCTAGTACAGTGGAATTTACCCCCGGGGCTAACGATGGAAACTTACCTGCAACGAAAAGCAGAGAAAACCCCCCTTTACGCTCAAGTGCCTGAAGTCAGTTTCGAGCGTACCTATGTTTGCGAAGACTTGAGTAAATGTCTCTGTTTCTACGATAGTCCCGATGAAGCGGCGGTAAAAAGAGCCAGAGAAGTGGTCGGCGCACCTATAGATAGTTTGACCTCGATTGAAAATATTCACCCCTAGGAGAGAACAATTATGCTCGATCGAGGCTCCGAAATCAGTTCTTTTCTAGAAGAAAGAGCCACTGACCTCAACAACGGTACAGCTAATCTCAACCTCGGTTGGGCCCTAACCAAGCTAGGAGAATCGGGCTGGTTCGGCTATGCTATACCTGAAAGCTTAGGGGGCCGGGGTGGCTCCTTATTACAGGCAGTAGAGGCGATCTCCTCTGTGTCCCAATGCTGCCTCACCACCGGTTTTGTTTTCTGGTGTCAGCGCGTCTTCATTCAATATCTGGCGGCCAGTAATAACACTTACCTACAAAACAAAATTCTACCGGCTGTTCTCAAGGGAGAGATAGCCGGAGCAACAGGACTCTCTAACGCGATGAAGTACCTCGGCGGGATCGAGGAGCTGCGTTTACAAGCAAAGATCGAGGGAGAAAACGTCACTGTTAATGGCTTCCTGCCTTGGGCCTCTAATCTCGACTCTAACGGAGAATTCATAGTGGCCGTTGCCGCTCAAACTACATCTGGACAAACTCTTATTCTCGCCCTTCCCTCTTTCGCAGAGGGGTTAAAACGGGGTGAAGACCTACAATTATTGGGTTTACAAGCTTCCCGCACCAGTACCCTTGAATTCGATCGAGTTCAGTTATCTCACGACTGGATTATCAGCTTTGAAGCAGAAAAATTTTTACCCTCAGTCCGCCCCTGTTTCTTGCTGTTACAATGCGGACTGGCCCTTGGCATTACGCGTAAATCCCTTGGGGAGACGGAGAAAAGTTTAGGGGGAAAGGCAGCGGTAGCAAGCGATCGTTATTTCTTCGCCCGCGAGCGTCTGACTCGTCTAGAAAAGACAATCGAGCAATTCAGCACTCTAGAAAGCTTCGATCTCGGACGAACACGCCAACTATTCACCCTCAGAGTGGACATTACCCGGTTAGCGGTGGAATCCGTATGGTTAGAAGCGGAAATTAAGGGAGGAAAAGGCTATTTCCGTAATAGCGACACGGCGCGACGGCTGCGCGAGGTCGCCTTTTTACCAGTGTTAACTCCGAGCCTGATTCAACTGGAAAGAGAATTACAACGTCAGTCCTCTACTGATAAGATTCTCACTGGCGAACTCGATCGGGCGGGGGTGAGGGAATGAGCGTCGCCACTGATTACCCCGTCCTCACCCTCAAAAATCTCCACAAACGCTATAAAACCCGCAATGGCTACCGTACCGTTTTTGAGGATATTAACCTACAGGTGCGGGCCGGTGAGGTGGTTTGTTTGCTCGGAGCCAGTGGTTGCGGCAAATCTACCCTCCTTGCTACCGCCGCTGGTTTGCAAAGTGCCGATGGCGGAGAAATACAATTGCACTCACGACCCTTACAAGCACCAGACATCCGTAGCTCGATCGTCTTTCAATCCCCCGCCCTTTTACCTTGGTTAACCGTTTGGCAAAACGTGGCTTTTGGTTTGAAATTAAAGCGGATGCCCCGCCTCGATCATCAGCAATTATGCGAAAGGGTTCACACCGCTGTTAAAAGCGTCAAACTAGATGGCTTCGAGCGTGCCTATCCTCATCAACTATCCGGCGGTATGGCTCAGAGAGTTTCTCTAGCCCGCGTCCTCGCCCGCCGCCCCTCTCTCCTGCTCCTTGATGAGCCGTTTAGCGCCCTCGACGCGATCACCCGTTTCGAGATGCAAAAACTCCTCCTAGAAGTCATAGCTCTCTATAACAGTACGGTTCTCCTCGTTACTCACGACATCGATGAAGCCCTATTAGTGGCCGATCGAGTTCTTCTCATGGGCCGTCATCCGGTGGGCATCCGCCGAGAATGGACCATCTCGATGCCGAAACCCCGTTTCGAGTCAGCGAAGCTTTTGAGTGATCTACGCCGGTCAATTTTTCAAGAATTAGCCCTTGTCATGACACTGTAAATCCATGAACCTACACGATAATTGTGCTTGTTGCGGCATGAGCCGTCGAGATTTCCTGAAACTTTCGGCACTGTTTACGAGTTCCTTCGGAGCAGCGATCGCCGCCGATAGTGGGAATCTCCCTGTTCACGCCAATGCCAACGACCAGCCTGTGAAAATCGGTTATCGAAAATTTGGGTTAAAACCCCGTCCTTTGAGGACGGCTTTAAGCTAAAATGGAAAAAGCGATAACCAAGCTAAAAACTGAACCTTGACCACAGATAGTAGGGGGTTTCGTTCAGAAAAGACTTCAAATTCGGCCT
>NZ_JADBTZ010000242.1:0-5794 GCF_020245885.1 Microcystis sp. M165S2
ACTATAGCAAAGACCAAGGTGCTTAGGACAATCCATCGCTGAAACCCTGTTCAGATAAGAGTTTGAAAATTGAAAGCGTCCTAAATAACCCATTATTTGCTATATAGCAAAGACCAAGGTGCTTAGGACAATCCATCGCTGAAACCCTGTTCAGATAAGAGTTTGAAAATTGAAAGCGTCCTAAATAACCCATTATTTGCTATACAATGCACAGCAAAGCAAAGGATTAAGCCGCCATCACTACTACCGAATCACCACCTAGCAAAAAACCCAGCGGGAAAATCTCCCCACCGGGTCAAAAAGGCAAAAGTAAAGAATTATTTCTGATCGGCCTTTTTGCTTGACTTATCGCCCATTTTGTACTTACGCAAGAAGCGATCGACCCGGCCCTCCGTATCGATCATCTTCTGGGTTCCCGTATAAAAAGGATGATTACCCGACCAAACCTCCACATGAATTTCTGGTTTGGTCGAACCCACCGTCATCACCAGTTCACCATTACAGATCACCTTAGCTTCCGGATACCAAGTAGGATGAATTTTTTTCGGCATAATAAACCTCTCTATTAACCTAACGTTTCGAGTATTGAGGCGCTTTGCGCGCTTTGTGAAGACCGTATTTTTTCCGTTCCTTCGCCCGGGGATCCCGAGTCAGATAACCTTCACTCTTGAGGGGAGGACGATTTTCCGGCGCTAATTGACATAAAGCTCTAGCGACACCCAATTTCACCGCGTCCGCTTGGCCGGTCAAACCACCGCCCTCGGCCTTAACGATGATATCATACTCGTTTTCCAGTCCCAAAGTCTCCAGAGGAGCCTTAATCGTCTGGATATAGGTGGGAATGCGGTTAAAATGGGTTTCTCCATCGCGACCGTTAACGGTAATGGCCCCCGTCCCCGGCACGAGACGCACGGAAGCGACCGCCGATTTGCGTCGTCCCGTTCCCCAATAAACTACCTTATTTTTACTGTCCGTGGCTTGCATTGACTTAATTTCCTCCTGCGGGAATCGTATTAATCGCTAAAACTTCCGGTTGTTGTGCCTGATGGGGATGTTCCGCACCGGCATAAACTTTCAGTTTCGTGAACAATTTCCGACCTAAGCTATTTTTCGGGAGCATTCCCTTAACAGCGTGTTCGATAATCCGTTCGGGAATGCGTTTTTGCAGTTTATCGAAGCTTTCTACCTTCATACCACCCGGTCTGCCGGAATCGCGGCGATAAACTTTCTGTTGGCGTTTTTTGCCCGTCACCGTCACTTTTTCGGCGTTAATAACAATGACAAAATCCCCCGTATCCAGATGGGGGGTGAAAGTGGCTTTATTTTTGCCCCGTAGAATCATAGCGATCTCGGTGGCCAGACGACCTAGACGCTGATCGGCCGCATCAATGACGTACCATTTCTGCTCTAGAGTCTCTAAATTTGGTAGAGGTGTTTTGTTCATGGTGAGTTTGCCTTGGTTTACAAAAATAATTTTTTTTATTGCCGACCTGGGTGTTGGGGGGGTAGAGTTTTCGGGTTTTAGGGTTTTCGGGTTTTAGTTGAAATTCCCCCATTACCCTATTCCCCTATCCCCTCTGCTCGGAAATAATAAAGAGGCTGAGTCTCGAACCAGACGCTATCGGCAAAGGGAAAATCGGCGTAACCCACCCGCAGTAAACATAGTCCTTTAGCTGGTGCGGCGTATTTGACCAATTCTCGGCGCTGATTGACCCAGATGTCGGTAAAGTTTTCTAGCGATCGCTCACCAGTTCCCACCTCCACCAACATTCCCACCAATAGGCGCACCATCCCGTACAAAAAGCCATTGGCTTGAATTTCCATCTGTACAAACGGCCCTTGACGGTAGCATTCCACCCCTTGTACTTCTACCCAGGAATGGTCACGACTAGAGTTAGCACGGTGAAAGGCGGCCAGATGGTGCTTACCCAATAGGGGCTTTAAGGCCCTGGCCATCAAATTGGCATCGAGGGGACGATGGTAGTAGTGCCAACTAAAGGGGCTAACAAATAGATTGGGGATGGGGTCGGTATAGAGGGTGTAACGATAACGTCGCCAGAGGGCCGAGAAACGGGCGTGCCAGCGATCGGGAACCCGGCCCGAGGCCCGAATGACGATATCTTCATCTAGCCGAGCATTGAGAACCTTGGCCCAATGGGAAGGTGGGATCGGACTCTGCTGCTCGAAATGGGCAACTTGGGCGGCGGCGTGAACACCGCTATCGGTACGTCCGGCCCCGTGCAGAGTGACGTCATGACCGAGAATATCGGCCAGAGCCTTCTCGATTTCTTCCTGCACGCTCCTGTGATGGGGTTGCCGTTGCCAGCCGTGGAAATTAGTTCCCACATACTGGATAACTAGGGCGATCCGCGACTGGTGGCAAGCTGTCATCTTTACATCAGTTCGATAATCGCCATGGGGGCATTATCCCCGCGACGGCGCAGGGTACGCACGACCCTGGTATAACCGCCGTTACGACCGCCATAACGGGCTTGTGCGCCTTCAAAGAGGGCGTGAACCAGTTGTTTATCGTAGATGTAGCCCATAGCCTGGCGACGGGCGCTCAGGGAACCGTCTTTAGCTAGGGTGATAATGTGGTCTACCTCTGCTCGCACCGCTTTCGCTTTCGCTAGGGTGGTGGTGATCTGACCGTGGCGAATTAGCTGGGTGGCCAAGCTGCGCAGCAGTGCCTTTCTTTGGTCAGCCGGCAGACCCAATTGAGGCACTTTACATCGATGTCTCATGGTATTTTCCTGGAATTGGGTTTACTTGCTTTTTTCTTGGGGTAGGGTGATGCCTAACCGTTTTTGTAGGGCTTCAATGACTTCTTCAGCCGATTTCTGCCCAAAGTTTTTGATTTCTAAGAGATCTTCTTGGCTGTAATCGAGGAGGTCGGCTACGGTGTTGATCTGCGCTCGCTTCAGGCAATTGTAGGCGCGCACGGATAATTGTAGTTCCTCGATCGGAATTTGGTTTTCTTGGTTGATCTCTTGGTCGTCAAAGTTACCGGAAGATTCGAGGGCGTTGAGATCCTTGAGCGGGTTAAAGAGATTAACTAGCATATCGGCCGCTTGGGAAAGGGCTTCTTTGGGGTTAATGCTCCCGTTTGTCCAAATTTCCAAGAGCAGACGATCTCTAGCTTGACCGCTTTCGGAACGGATATCTTCGACGCTGTAGTTGACTTTGGTTACGGGCATAAAAATCGAGTCGATTTGCAGAAAGTCTAGCGAAGTGGCTTCTTCTTTACTGCGATCAATCGCCCGGTAGCCTTTGCCTTTTTCCACGCGAAATTCCATCTCTAGCTTCGCCCCTTCGGCTAGGGTAGCGACGTACTGATTGCGATCGACTATCTCCACTTCTGAGGGTAAATCGAATTGTGCCGCCACTACCGTCGCCGGTCCAGTTGCCACTAAACGCCCGATCTGGGTTTGATTGGTGTAGCTTTTCAGGATGATTTCTTTCATGTTGAGCATGAGTTCCATCACGTCCTCGCGTACTCCCTGGACGGTGGCAAATTCGTGATTGACTCCCGCGATCCGCAGGGCCGTCACGGCCGCCCCTTCCAGATTGGAAATGAGAATCCGTCTCAGGGCATTACCTACGGTCGTACCCTGGCCTCTTTCCAGAGGCTCTAGTACGAATTTACTGTACTGACTCTGATTCTTGTAAGTTTTTGCTTCTACACACTCGATTTGAAATTGCGCCACCGATTGACCTCCCTTGTTCAGTTATCAGTTATCAGTTATCAGTTATCAGTTTTCTCTAGCGTTCAGCATTTAGCGTTCAGCGTTCAGTTTTTTGCTCAGATGGTCTTTGACGACCCGATTCTCCTGCTGATGCGCCAAAAGCTAACGGCTGCCGGCCTCAAGATCCCTGTCACCTGAAAAAGCTGTTCACTGTTTACACTCTCCGGCGTTTGGGAGGACGACAACCATTGTGGGGGATGGGGGTCACGTCCCGGATCAGGGTGATTTCTAATCCTGCTCCTTGCAGGGCCCGGATTGCGGTTTCCCGTCCTGCCCCAGGGCCGCTAACCATCACCTCTAGTTGACGCATTCCCTGTTCGATCGCTCGGCGGGCGGCGTTATCGGCGGCGGTTTGGGCGGCGAAGGGGGTTCCTTTTTTAGCTCCTTTAAAACCACTCGATCCCGCCGATGCCCAAGAGATCACATCGCCTTTGGTATCGGAGATCGTGACAATGGTATTGTTGAAGGTCGATTGAATGTGAGCGACTCCGGTAGGAATATTTTTCTTCTGTTTTTTTGGTCCGGTTTTTTTGGTTGGTCGCGCCATAGTTTTTCTTGATTGGGGGATATCGCAATGAATAAAAAATTATTTCTTGGAGGGGGCTTTTTTCTTCCCTGCCACTGTCACCCGACGACCGCGACGGGTCCGCGCATTGGTTCGCGTCCGTTGCCCGCGCACGGGTAATCCTAGCCGATGCCGACGACCTCGATAGGTGCCGATATCGGCGAGGCGTTTGATGTTCATCGCCTCCCAGCGTCTCAAATCCCCCTCGATTTGATAATTTGTTTCGATATAAGTCCGTAGCGCCGCCACGTCTTCATCGCTGAGATCCTTGACCCGAGTGTCAGGGTTAACACCCGTCGCGGATAAGACTTCTTGGGAACGCGATAGACCCACTCCGTAGAGGTAGGTCAGGGCGATTTCCACACGCTTATCGCGAGGTAGGTCTACACCAGCTATCCTTGCCACGCTTTTTCTTTCTCCCTATGAACGATTTTTTTTCCAAAAACGACTACAATTAACGGTAACGATTCTCTGCCCCAAGACAGTGACTTTGGTGGGTTAACCTTGTCTCTGCTTGTGTTTGGGGTTAGAACAAATTACCATGACTCGACCGCGCCGACGGATGACGCGGCACTTTTCGCACATTTTTTTGACAGACGCTCTAACTTTCATGCCTAACTATTCTGGCAACACTGCAAGCTTACTATTATATCAGATTTCTTTTACTCGTGTCACCTATTTTTTTAAAATAAATTTGGCCGCTTATTAGGCTTTTTGGCTTCTCTGCCCCTATTTGTCACTATTTTTTTTGATTTTTCAGGCGATAGGTAATTCTGCCTTTGGTTAGGTCGTAGGGGGTCAGTTCCACTTTGACTCGATCGCCGGGGAGGATTTTGATATAATTACGGCGGATTTTGCCGGATATATGGGCTAAGACGTTGAAACCGTTATCTAAATCCACCCTAAACATGGCGTTGGGCAAAGATTCGGTGACGGTTCCTTCCATTTCAATTAGATCTTGTTTAGACAAAGTTAATTCCTCAATTTCACTAGAGACAATTTAACGACAGGCAGCAGCAACCGTGCTGTTAGCGCAATTTCCCCAGTATAGCTTATCAGTGATCACTGATCGGATGTGAGTTTTCAGTTCACTGATTACCGTTTACCGATCACAGCCAAAAAGCTCCCGACACCATATTCGGTCAATATGGCATAAATTTATGGTTTTATGAAAGATTGAATCAATTCATCGCATTTTCACTACTATGAACGGACGAAAATCAAGTTAATTAGCTGGG
Organism: Microcystis sp. M165S2; assembly: GCF_020245885.1. Lineage (NCBI taxonomy): Bacteria > Bacillati > Cyanobacteriota > Cyanophyceae > Chroococcales > Microcystaceae > Microcystis > Microcystis sp. M165S2. Next base: position 5,550 of record NZ_JADBTZ010000242.1, read on the forward strand.
TGTAATTAATTTGTAGATAGCCGTAGGACAAGATACCTGTACTACCTTACCAAGTCCTCGGTCGAAAGTTTTCATCATTAATAATCTCCACTGTATCCCCAGAAGGTTTAATCACAAATAGTCCTTTATTATAGGCATAACGGTCTATACCTTCGTCAATTTCAATACCAGCGACTGCACCGTAAGCTTGATAGTTTTTGTAATGGGGAAAAGCAATTTTAAAGCGAGTTAGTTTTTCTAAAAAT
>NZ_JADBTZ010000243.1:0-2977 GCF_020245885.1 Microcystis sp. M165S2
CTTTAAACTCTAAGACAAACATTTTACGCAGGGGGTACTTAGATAAAATCAGTATAGCACAATAAAAGTTAAGTTAACAAGCTATAGTTTAAAAAGCCGTCCTAAAAGGACGGGGCTTTAACCCAAAATTTCGGTAAAATTAACTTCTTGGTTAGGATAGGCAATAGGCAATAGGCAATAGGCAAGACCTCCCTTGTCTCGTGCTAAGGTAGAACCTTGGCACGAGACAAGAGAATGGAGTCGCCCCCACCCTACTATTCCTATTTGCGTTTTTTCAGGCTAGAAGCTAACCCTAGTCCCCCTAATCCTAACAAGGCAACAACGGAACTGGGTTCAGGAACGGACTGGGTCTGTTCTGTCCCATTAATACTAAATTGGTAAGGCCCATCAGTAGGAAAAACAGACCAAGTTCCCCCTTGATTGCCACTAAAAACGTAACCATCACCAATCGTCCAACCAGAGAGCATTTAGGTAGAAATGTCAAGCCCCTAAAACTAGGGGAGCAAACTTTCTGCCATGCTCAACTGCTCAAATACATAGCTTTTTACTTTCTCTCAGATTAACTCCTGTCAGTTCAACCTGCTAACTGTAATAATCAGGGATTTTTGTCTGTTATAATTTATACAAAATAACCTGCGATTACCCTGAGTTTTTAGTGAGCGGTATTAACTGGAGTTCAGACCGATTTTACTCGCCGGCCGTGAAACCGTTATCTAGGGTTAGCTGAATAAATCTTAAAACCTTGTTGGGTAAGACTTTTAGACCTTTTGTCAATCAAAAAGTACCGGATATGGGAGTGATCGGGGGAAAATTCCGGGACTTTTTCTCTGAAAATTAGGTAATTGACCCCCTCAGAATCGGTAAAAACCTACACCCCACACCCCACACCCTGTCCCCACAAGAAACTTTTTGCCGCAAACCCTATCTAGCAAGGTTTTCAGTCTTGATGAGCCTTTCAGTATCCTGTGAGATTAAACGCTTATGTAATTTAGGACTTACGCACTGTACAAATTCACCATGATGTGCATGAACGAAAATCCGTCGTTTCAGACTTTTGGCGATTAACTCCCGAACGATAGCGATCGCTCAAAGGTCATCAAAAAATCAGGATAAAATACCTGAAACCCATACACCATATCCGGTCGGTCCTGTCAATGCCTAAGTCCTATAATTGTCAATATAGATTTACGAACTTTTTTGTCGAAACCGGATCTTAAACTTTAAAAATAGGCATGATGGGAATAGTTGGGATCGAGGGGGTGGAAAGATGGATAGAATGGTGGCTTTGTACTTACATATACTTGGCGAGCTCAGGAATTCACGCTACCCTAGGTATCGGGTTCTTTACATTTTGTTACTTAACATCCGTAAAAAAACCTGGTTCATTTACTTTATTTTCTCAAAAAAGAATCTTAAAACAGTATTAAGGTTTTATAATTGAGCAGTGTTGTCAGGAGGAACATTGTGTTTAAACGACTTGCAGAACAGCATCGCCAACTGGTCAAAGACTTGGTCATGGATTTACAGGCCTTAGCGATCGCACTAGAAAATCAAGGTTATCTAGCATCTTGCTACACCTGTGGCGGTCAAATGAACAGCGCATCCTTTATGGTCGGATTGGGTGAAACCCATCTAATTCGGTTTCTCGTGTCCGATTACGGCATCACCTGGACAGAAATGCGCGATGATCGAGAGTTAATGAAACTCGAAGGTGCGGAAGCCATCAGCCAACTACAGGAATTAGCCAATCTGATTAAATATCAAATTTCGCCGGCGGAATTTATTGACAAAAAACCCTCCTCCGTGCCGCAACGGTTAGAGAGGGTTTAACCCCAGATGTTACCTAGACCTGTATGTTTAGTGAACTTTTTCCCTAACCTTTCAGCCAACTGTTAGCTAGATAGGCCATTCGTTTCATCTCTTTTCGTCCCCGGGAGACGGAATCGAGGACCATGCCACAGGTCAAACTTAAAAAGGCTAAAAGCATGATCGAGGCCGATAAAATAGCGGTGGGAAAACGTGGTACTAAGCCGGTTTCGAGGTATTCAAACAGGACGGGGATCGCTAAGAGGAGGGAAATAACCGCCAAAATTAGCGAGACAAGGCTAAAAAAGAGAAAAGGACGAATTTCTTTAAAAAGTAGGATAGCGGTTCCCAATACTCGCCAGCCATCTTGAAAGGTTTTTAACTTACTTTGGGAACCTTCGGGACGTTCTCCGTAGAGGGTTGGTTCTTCGGCGAAGGGAATTTTTAATTCTAAAGCGTGGATAGTTAACTCGGTTTCAATCTCGAAACCATTGGACAAAGCGGGAAAAGATTTGACGAAACGACGAGAAAAGACGCGATAACCGGAGAGCATATCGATTAAACGCGCTCCAAACAGAAATTTCACCAATCCTGTTAAAAATAGATTACCAGCGCGATGACCGGGACGATAAGCCTGGGAGGATTTTGCCGCTTCTCGACGCGCACCGACGACCATATCCAATTGTTCCCGCAGCATTCGTTCAATTAAGCGTCGTACTGCCGCAATTTCGTAGGTATCATCACCATCGATGAGAATATAGATATCGGCCTCGATATCGGCAAACATCCGCCGGACAACATTGCCTTTTCCCGGTTGGATTTCCTGACGAACGATCGCCCCGGCTTTGAGTGCCTCCGTCACGGTATCATCGGTAGAGCGGTTGTTATAGACATAAATTGCCGCTTCTGGCAAAAAAGTTTGGAATTGGGAGACCACTTTGGCGATCGTTAGTTCTTCGTTGTGACAGGGAATAATCGCCGCAATACGATAGTTTTTCAGGGAAATAGGCGATCTGGTTGTCAGGTTCTCGATCATCGAAAATTTTGGGTCTGAAACCCCGTCGTTCTACGACGGCTTTACCGTTAAATACTAGCGCATTTACCAAATATATGCTAAAATGTGAGACATGGAAAAAGCCTACTCGTTTCGATTTTACCCCACACCAGAACA
>NZ_JADBTZ010000244.1:0-10852 GCF_020245885.1 Microcystis sp. M165S2
ATTCTTGGGCTGCCCATTTCTCCATTTTTTTGCTTACCTCCACCTTAATTCCTTCTTTCAAAACTATACCTATCAATCGTTTCCCCTTTTTTTAAGTTTCTTCTCTTTTTGTTAAGAAAGATCTGACTAATGGATAGCTTAATAAGGGGGGTGCTGATCCCCCCTGCCCCCCTTAATAAGGGGGGAATCTGACAACTTTTAACACCTACCTACTTATCCCCTTTTAAACGTTCTAAGCGGTTACTCGGCAATCCTGCCAATGCTTCTAGTGTATTAGCACTTTCTAAAATACGCAATCTTTTGATCGCTAATCGTTCAATCCCAGAAAACTTTTTAACCAACTGCTTATTATAAAGCTTTTCTGTATCTTTACATCGAAAGCTTTTAATCATGGGTTATTTTTTTTGTCTTTTCTAAGGCAACAATTTGATAAATTTAGCAAAATTTATCAACCGTCCCGATAATTACTCGAATGTCTCTCATCTTTTTTTCTCAAACCATGTTTGTAATAATTCCCCCGATTCCTTGGCTAAAATTCCCGCGATTACCGGTAAACGATGGTTAGAAAAAGGACTATCAATAAAATTAGCCACAGTGCGGATAACTCCTGTTTTCGGATCGTCAGCACCGTACACTAATAATCCTAGCCTAGCCTGAATGATTGCCCCGGCACACATGGGACAGGGTTCGAGGGTGACGTAGAGGGTACAATCATTTAAGTGCCAATTGCCTAACACTTGACTAGCGGCACGAATCGCCAGAATTTCGGCGTGAGCGGTGGGATCACGGTGTTTTTCCTTGCAATTAGCCCCTTGAGCGATTAAATTGCCCTGTTTATCCACGATAACCGCTCCCACAGGTACATCACCCCGGTCCCCCGCAGTTGCCGCTAAATTTAAAGCTAACTGCATCCATTGCCGATGTTTCTGATAGGCTTTTTCGTCAATAGACTTTAGATAGTCCCACATTTAGCCAGTAAATTATCTAATTTTTTCTGACCATCCAAAGCATACAAATCATCACAACCACCGATATGTTCATTGTTAATAAAAATCTGTGGTACACTGCGTTTACCGTTGGACCGTTCCGCCATGGCTTGACGAGCGCTTTCATCACCATCAATTTTGTATTCGGTGTATTTTACTCCTTTCCAACCCAGCAACCATTTGGCCCGAATACAATAGGGACAAGTTGCCCAAGTGTAAATTTCCACATTGGCCTTGATATTTTCGTTATAACGCCCAAAAAGTGAGTTAAATAGATTTAGCATCTTGTGACTACAGAAATATTTATCTCTATTTTATGAATTCTGCTACCAAAAAAGCCCAATTACGCAAACAACTAATTACCCAAAGACGAGCGCTTCCTAAGCATATTTGGCAAGAAAATAGTCAGCAACTTTGCAAAAATTTACAATCTTTACCTTTATTTCAGCACGCTAAAACCATTCTCGCTTACTTCAGTCATCGTCAAGAGCCGGATTTAAGTTCCTTATTTTGCCAGCACCATCGCTGGGGTTTTTCCCGTTGTGACGGAGATAGCCTGACTTGGCACTGTTGGACTGCCGACGATCCCCTAGAATTAAATCGTTATGGCATCTATGAACCAACAGCGATCGCTCCTCTCATTTTACCTGCCGAAGTGGACTTACTGTTAATTCCCGCCGTCGCTTGCGATCGCAAAGGTTATCGCTTAGGTTACGGGGGAGGTTATTTTGATCGTCTCCTACATTCCCCCGAATGGCAAGCTATCCCCTCGATCGGGATTGTCTTTGACTTTGCCTATCTCGATACCCTTCCCCTCGATATTTGGGACCAAAAATTACAAGGAATCTGTAGCGAGTCAAGAACCGAAATTTTTTAACAATTATTTCCCTATTCCCTTACACCCAATCCCCAGATATATTAAGTTTTATTGAATCCGATCGACGCTTAAGATAGCTTTGCTAGGATGAAGTTCACATCAGGAGATGTTTAAAGTAATCACTGGAAAAAGTTAACAGGGAAGCAATGAAACACTTTCACGAACCATGGATTCAAGAATGGTGTCAAGAAAACGGCTGGACAGAGCTATTTCTCGAACGCTACAGTAATTATTGGGCATTCCCTCCCAATGCCGTGATGCCAGAACCAATTCCCACCAAAGTGTTACAAAACATTAAGCGCCAAAAAGGTCTATCTCCTGCCGAAAAACTTTGGTTAGGAGTGGCGATCGGATTGACTGTAACAGCTTTAATTCTCTGTGTCATCCTCGCTTGTCCTATGCCTATAGTTCTCGCTTTCGCTTTTGATGCTGTCACCGCAGCGCGATTGGAAGTGGAATATTAAGCAGGCAAAAATTGAGCAGCAAAAACCCAAAAAGGGGGAGATTTTTCCGAAAGTCTTCCCCTTTACCGCTTTTTTCTGGACAGGGACGATCGATCTGTCTTGAATCAGTAATCGGTGATCAGTAGTCAGTAGGAGAATAGAATATTAAGTGAGCAGTATTCAATGGCAGTTTTCTGCTGTCTTTTTACTGATTACTGTTTACTGTTTACTGATCACTGAAAAGTCCCCATGTCCGAATCTCGTCGCTTACAGTTTACCCCCGATCTGGAAATTTGTCGTATTTTGAACGGAATGTGGCAAGTTTCAGGGTCCCATGGTTCGATCGCACCCCAAAAAGCGATCCCTAGTATGTTTTCCTATCTAGATGCCGGTTTCACCACTTGGGATCTGGCCGATCATTACGGTCCAGCCGAAGATTTTATCGGTGAATTTCGTCGTCAATTAGTCGCCCAAAGGGGCATTGATGCTTTAAATAATCTGCAAGCTTTCACTAAATGGGTTCCCCGTCCGGGTAAAATGACTAAGGAAATAGTCGAAAAAAATATCGCTATTTCCCTACGTCGTATGGATGTGGATAGTCTCGATTTATTGCAGTTTCACTGGTGGGATTATCGCGATAAAAATTATCTAGATGCCTTATATTTTTTAGGAGAATTACAACAGGAAGGCAAAATTAAACACCTGGCCTTGACTAATTTCGACACGGAACATTTAAAAATTATTCTCAGCGCCGGGATTAAAATAGTCTCCAATCAAGTCCAGTTTTCCCTGATCGATCGTCGTCCTCTAGCTAAAATGGCGCAATTTTGCCAGGAACATAACATCTATCTACTCGCCTATGGTACTCTAGCAGGAGGCTTATTAGGGGCAAAATATCTCGGTCATCCTGAACCCAATCCCATGAGTCTCAATACCGCTAGTTTACGGAAATATAAAAACATGATCAATGCTTGGGGAAACTGGCAATTATTCCAAGAATTATTAACCGTTCTTAAAGCGATCGCTGATTCCTATCATGTCACCATTCCTAATGTGGCAGTGCGTTACGTTCTCGAACAAAAAGCCGTAGCTGGAGCAATTATTGGGGTGCGTTTGGGTGTTGCTGAACATATCCAAGAAAATGCCCGTATTTTCGATTTTCAATTATCCCCCCAAGACTATCAAAAAATTGATCATGTCTTGCAAAAATCCCAGGATTTATTGCAGTTAATCGGTGATTGCGGTGATGAGTACCGTCGTTAACGAAGGCGGTCGGCAGGGGCAGGAGGCCGTTTTTGTAACGGGGATTTATGCCCCGCTCCCAAAACTTTTCGCCTTAAGGTGAGGTTTTAGTCCCGATTTTTTCGATAAGTAGGTAGGTGTTAAAAATTGTCAGCTTCCCCCCCTTATCAAGGACTGATAACTGATAACTGATAACTGATCACTGATGGCTGATAACTGATAACTGATAACTGATAACTGATAACTGATAACTGAAAAGAGGCTAATGATGAGATTTGAACAACCAATCCCCGATGATCCCGCTAATCAATGGCGCTATCAATTAGATCAATTCGTGCAGGAAAATCAACAGGAATTAGCCGGTTTAATGTGGGGTTTACTCTCGGAATGGGGAGAAGATGCCCAAGAAACCCTGGGCATCGATCTTAAACCCCAGCCCCATTTTGTCTGTTGTTCTAAGGAAGCTCTAGAGAAATTAAATCGCCAGGTTAATCGCAAAATTCAAGAGATGCTTGGGATTATTTATCGCTATAATCCCAGGGAAGAAGTGGCTATAGTCGCTATCGGTGATGGTCAGGTAAAATTGATTTATTTTCAACCCGATCTTTCCCCTCCTGAATGTTTTAATCGCCTCGAAGTGGATCTCGATACCCTCATTCAACAGTTAGAGGCCAAAATGCTGGCGGAAATCCAATCTTTCCCAATTTGATGCCGATTGCCAGCGCAAAAAGTTGGCAGGTTGTCCCACCGATAAACCCGCTAATCTGATCGCTTTTCTGGGGGATTCTGTCCCTAGAAGAATTGCTGTTTCTAAATCACATATTCCCCAGTTAACTAAATTGGCTACTCCTTGTAATAAGGGTAAGGTTGTTCCCGCTAAAGTACCGTCAAAAAGTCTTGCTGTTCCCTGTTTAACTTCAATTTCTCTCTCGTCCCAAGGATAGAAACCATCCCCTAAACCGATCGGTGCTAAAGCATCACTAACTAAGAAAATTCCTCGATGATAATTACTGGCTTTTAGTAATAATTCTATCATGGTTGCATGGATGTGTTGACCATCGGCAATTAACCCACAATACACATCGCGATTGATAATTGCTTCCCCTAATAACCCCGGTTGACGATGGTGTAAAGGAGGCATGGCATTAAAGGCATGAGTAACCATTTTTGCCCCCTGTAAAAAGGCTTTTTTGGCTATTTCTTGACTCGCTTGCGAATGTCCTAAACTGACGGTAATTCCTCGATCGCTTAGGTATTTAATCACCGTACCGCTACTATCTAATTCTGGGGCTAGGGTGATAATTTTTACGATCGATAAGTAGTTCCCAAAGAGTTTATCTACTGTTTCTATACTTGGTTTTAAAAGATATTGTCCCGGATGCGCCCCCCTTTTTTCATAGTTTAAAAATGGACCCTCTAAATGTACTCCTAAAACCTGGGCGCTCCCTCGATTTTCCTGTTGCTGTTTCTCGATATATTTGGCAATTACTGAGAGGGATTTTTGAAATTTCTCCACGGACGTGGTGACTAGGGTGGGAAGATAACCATCAATTCCTTGATTCCCCAGATAATCGCTAATCTTATCTAATTTTTCTAGATCTGTTATTTCTAAGTCAGGAAATGCTAATCCTAATCCTCCGTTGATCTGTAAATCTACTCCTCCTAACGATAGCCAATCCCCTTCCATATCGATAATCTTTTCCCCTTTTATCCTTCCCCCCATCTCCCTTATCCTCTCAATCTTTCCAGCAGCATTTATCTCTATTTGTTGTCGATCGTGATGGGCGGGAATTCTAGCGTTAATTAGGGTTATCATAGAAGCAGAAAACTAATTTTTTTTTATTATAATCTCAAAAAAAAACTTTTTTTTTGATGATGCTTGACAAGTGTGCATTTTTTTGAGATACTTTTTTATATAATGGGAATCTTTGCGTTTGTATTTGACTGCCCACATCCGATTGTATAAAAATCATCATAAAAAAATGATACCATAACCTGACCGCTCCCTGTCCAGAGATTGCAAAAATACTTTACAAAACAATCACATCCCCTTTCTGCCGCAGTTCCGGCGTTCCCCAAAACCAGTGACTGTCAGAGGGAAAGCTTTGTCCTATAATAAAATTAAGACCTTATAAAAACTCCTTTTTTAGCAATAAAAGAGTAGCAATGTCAGTATAGTCAGCGATTAGAGAGGGGTGTGTGTTGTTTAGAAAAATAGGGAAACAGACTCAAGAACCGCGTCGTATTATTATCGGAGATGTGCATGGCAGTTTTCAGACACTTTTGCGACTATTAAACCGAGTTGCTCCTGATAGTGAGGATGAGGTTTATTTTCTGGGAGATTTAATCGATCGAGGACAGCAGAGCTTGGAAGTGGTGGATTTTGTCATCAAAAATAACTACCAATGTCTTCTAGGAAATCATGAATATATGCTCTTAAAAGCTCTGACGGGAAAAGAAGTTCCTGAAAGATGGTTCAACGGCTGGATCGAGAGTGGTGGGGCGGCGACACTACTAAGTTATAATAACAATATACCCGCCGAGCATATCAATTGGTTCCAATCCCTACCCGCTTATTTAGACCTAGGAGATATTTGGTTAGTTCATGCGGGAGTACACCCAGAATATCCCCTTGAACAGCAAACAAACGAGCAGTTTTGTTGGATTAGAAATGAATTTCATACCATGACCCAACCCTATTTCAAGGATAAACTAATTATCACAGGTCATACTTTAACCTTTACCTTTCCCGATGTCAAACCGGGACAACTAGCTCGCGGCAGCGGTTGGCTAGACATTGAAACTGGGGTTTATCATCCTCAAAGTGGTTGGTTAACTGCTTTAGATTGGACAAATCAATTAGTTTATCAAGTGCAGTCTCAAAATAAAAATTGTCGCACGCTCCCTTTAGAAAAAGCCGTGGTTAATCTAGACATTGACAAGATTTCTCGCTACTCTTCCCAGCAAAGCTCATCTAAATCGCTGAATCTTTAATGGTGATCGGAAAAGAGAAGCGATAAAATCGGAAGGATCGGTTAAAATAGTTGATAATCTGATTAATACTCTTTGCTAATGACCCTTGCACTCTTATACCAAGCCTTCATCGAAACAATTCAACATCCTGACCCTGAGATAAATCTAGCTCGGGCAGCCCTACAAATAGCCAATTTTGAATATCCGCGCCTCAATATTGATCACTATTTAAATAGAATAAATTTAATGGCTGAGGAGGTAAAAAAACGTTTACCCGATAGATTATATCCTTTAAAAATAGTCAAGATTATCAATCAATATTTGTTTGAAGATTTACAATTTACTGGTAATACCCAAGAATACTATGACCCCCGCAATAGCTACTTAAATGACGTAATTGATCGCCGCACAGGTATTCCGCTCACTCTCTCGATCATCTATTTAGAGATTGCCAAACAGATCGATTTTCCCATGGTAGGAATTGGTATGCCGGGTCATTTTATTATCCGTCCCGATTTCGAGGAAGTGGAAATTTTTGTCGATCCCTTTCACGGTGGTGAAATCTTATTTAAACAGGACTGTCAAGAAAGATTAAGTCAAGTTTATCAACAGCCAGTTAAATTAGAAGAACATTTTCTCAATATTGCTACCAATCAGCAAATTTTATTACGTTTGTTGACTAATTTAAAATATATTTACCTGAATCGTCAACAATGGTCTCAGACAATTCGGACAATAGAGCTGCTACTTTTGCTCATTCCTAATCATCCCCTAGAGCTGCGCGATCGAGGTTTAGTTTACTATCAAATTGGACAATTTAGCCGAGCGCAACAGGATTTAGGCTTCTATCTCGCTCTCCTACCCAACGCTCAAGATGCGGAATCCATTCGGCAATTATTGCAAAAAATTAACTCTTAAGTCGACTGATTACTGATTACTGTTCACTGAAAAATCCCCCAACCCTTTACTGATAAATGATAACTAAGATGACTATTAGTCCTTCTGTCACCACGAAAAAACTCAAAATTGGTCAACTGCGAAAAGTCCATCATATCGCTTTCAACGTCAAAGATATGGAGGCTTCTCGTCATTTTTATGGGGAAATTTTAGGCTTAGAGGAATTAGTGGGGGAAAAAATTCCCAGTACCTTAAAAGAATTAGTTGCCCAGGGAAAAGTGGCCAATTTTATCACCCCCGATGGTACAGTAATTGACCTATTTTGGGAACCAGATTTAAACCCCCCCGACGACAATGCCGAAATCGCTTTTACCCGTGCCAACCATTTAGCCTTCGATATTGCTCCCGAATGCTTCGATTTTGCCCTAGAAGTGCTACAAAGTCAGGGAATTACTATTGCTAGTGGACCCGTGACCCGTCCGACTGGGAGGGGGGTTTACTTCTACGATCCCGATGGCTTTATCGTCGAAATTCGCTGTGATCCCGCATCTTAACGACTCAGAGGACGAAAACTGCGACTAAAAACCAGAAAAGTTAGGATAATCGCTAATATAATCGCCGTTATCGCAATTAGAGGCAGAGAGACCTGTTTAACAGCGATCGCCAAGAAAGCCCAGATAAACACCCCGATAAAAGCCCGATCTTTTCGGTTTAAACCGACTAAAATCGCGATTATTGCCCCGATAACCATGATTATCATCGTCCAGATACTAGGAGCAATTCCCCAACCGTTCCAGTTGGTCCAATCTAGCACCGAAGCGACGTTGACAATCGTGGCTACGGTAATCCAAGCGAAATAGATACTAATAGGAGCATTAACTAATAAACCCTGTTTACGATTGACAATAAAGCGATTAATTTCTAAGCGGAGATAAAGCCGGATGAGAGGAATTAAAATGCCTAGCATTGCCAGTAAAGACAGGATAAAAAAACGGGATTGAAAGAGAATTACCCAGAGAATCTGACAAGCACTAGCGATGGCTAATTCGTAGCCTAACCGACGCAAACGCGGTTCAGTTTTATTGAAAGCCAAAGCTTGGTAAATTCCCAGACTAATTAAACCCAGATAGATTAATCCCCAGATAGCAAAAGCATAATTAGCGGGAATAATTAAGACATCTTGAAAAACTGTATTCGAGATAGCCCCGATATTTTCGCCGTTGAGAGGGAAAATATTAGCGAAAATATTGGTGATAAAAGCCCCTAGAATAGCAAATAAATTTAGTTCTTGTCGGAGACGATCTCGATCAAAATTCATAGGTCAATCAAAGATGGAAAACATCATTTCGCCCTGAGCGGCCAATTGCCCATCGACTCTTGCTTCCCCTTGCATTTTAGCAATTTTATTCATCTTGAAGGATAATAATTCCACCGTCATGATTAATTGATCCCCTGGCACCACAGGACGACGAAAACGGGTTTTATCAATGCCAGCGAAGGCAAAAAATTTTCCTTTCATCCCGGGTAATTGGGTCAAAATCACTCCCCCCACTTGGGCCATGGATTCAACAATTAACACCCCCGGCATCAAGGGACGATTGGGAATATGACCGGGAAAAAAAGGCTCGTTGATCGTGACATTTTTTAGGCCAACGGCCTTTTGACCGGGTACATAGTCAATAATACGATCAACTAGGGCAAAGGGATAACGATGGGGCAGTAGTTGGCGAATTTCCTCGACGGTAAAGGTAGTTTTTATGACTGGTTCCAACTCGGTTAAGGCTTCGGTCACGATGGTCATGTAAGTCAAAAATTACAAGTGAGATCAGACATTATCTCATAATCAGTTATCAGTTATCAGTTATCAGTTTACTGTTTACTGTTTACTGGAAATGGCTGACAGCCTTTTTAATTGGGCATTTCAGTTAAACGAGCATTTTGATAATAATGGCTGAGAATGCGGTCATAAGTCACCCCTTGGTCAGCGAGGGAAAAAGCACCCCATTGACTTAAACCGATCCCATGACCGAAACCGCGACCATTAATGGCAAAAGTACCGTTATTAGCTGAAATCGTGAATAGGGTACTACGCAGCTCCAGTATTTGCCGTAATTGGGTATCAGAGATTAATTTAGAGCCTTGATCGCCCACTACGCGCATTCTAATCACTCGTCCGTGGGGAGTGGTCCTTTCGGGAGATAGCGATCGCACGCGACCAACACCACCGATTAAACGGCCTAATTCACTGGCGCTAAAGTTTTTTGACCATTGAAATACTGGTGCGACCTGATCGTAATCGACGACACCGCGCAGGTAGGGTAAGGGGGAATTCCAAACATCCTCGACATTTTCCGTATGGCCTCCGGAGGAGGAGTGAAACACCGCTAGAATCGGTTTGCCGTTGAAGCTCATAATTTGTCCGGCGGTGGCATTAACCGCCTCCTGGGTGCTAGTAAACTCGCTTTCTAGACCCTTATAAACTTGGGTGCGGGTGGTAGTACCGAGATCGTAGATGCGATTGCCGGAAGTATTCATTTGGTAGAGAGCATAGGTGCGCGCCGCCACGGATTGGGCTTTTAAGGCCTCTTGCGGCCAGGAGGGAATCGCTTCCGCACCGACGACACTATAGAGATATTCCTCTAAATCGACTAAATTTAGGGCTGTCACCCCAGAACCTTGCCGAATGAGCCTTGTACGTCCTCGATACCAGCGATCATTAATCCAGACGTAACCATCATTCCCTGGTTCGATGATCAATTGACTGGCCTGCCAATCGGCCAAACCCACCGCTTTTCCTCTGGGATTAGCATTGAGGGCATTCATGGCGGTCAATTCTCCTAAGACTCTGCCGGCCCCATCTTTCACCACAGCATCGGTGGAACTGCCCACGGAGACGGCACTAACACCTTTACTGATGGCAATGCGTAATTCGACAGCAGCCTGGACTGGGGCGATAATCAAAGCCCAAAAAACTAGGACGAGCCAGCTATGGGCAGGCAGGCGCTGCAGGTAACTACCCAGCAGCCTTGCTGTGTGTTTATTGGTCATGGGGATCGAACTCCTCACACAATCGATCGATAATCAATTTTACCCAGACTGGGACTTTTTTGCTACTCCAGTTCGGAAAAATTTTTCCCCTGTCACTTTTTCCCGATTGTCTGACAATTTTTCTGTCCTCTGACCCCCTGAATCGGCAAATTGCCCTATTTTGTCCGATTAATCGGGATTTATTCGGGTTAGTCGATTATTTTAAGTAGATAGGTGTTAAAAATTATCATATTTCCCCCCTTATCAAGGGGGGATTAAGGGTAGGGCTGTTTCATTCTCCCATCAGAATATCAAAAGTAAAAGCGATCACTGTCAGGTAAAATGAAAAGTGACCGCCAACTTTTAAAATATATGTTGAGCTTAATAGAAAAACTGAAACAAGTCAA
>NZ_JADBTZ010000245.1:0-3882 GCF_020245885.1 Microcystis sp. M165S2
AAATAATACCTTTCGACAAAGGATTTCTCGACTGGTGAGACAGAGTCTATCTTTCTCTAAAAAAATGGAGAATCACGTTGGGGAACCCTTTGGTATTTTATCCATGACTACAATGCACAGCAAAGCAAAGGATTAAGCCACTATCACTACTACCGAATCACCACCGCTTGCCGCTAATTACTTCCCGATTCGCCGGCTGATTACCTAGAAAATTCCCTGAAAACGCGATCCTTTTCTAGAAGTGATGGCAAAATCTACCGAGCAGCTCTGTGAAAATCAGAAAAATTTCTATATTTTTGGATCCGATTCTAGGTTTTCAATTAACCTTAAATTAAAAGCCTAGTACTTAGATAGAAGCCATTCAAAGGATATTTATGAAAGCCAAAATTGCGATCGCTTGTCAGGGAGGCGGCAGTCAAACTGCTTTTACTGCCGGTGCCTTGAAAGCCTTATTTGACAATAAAGTGCAAGATTACTTTAATATTGTCAGTCTCAGTGGTACTTCTGGCGGTGCTATCTGTGCATTTTTCATCTGGTATGCTCTCGAAAAAGGTGATAGCGTCGTTTGGAAAAGAATGATTGATTTTTGGGAAGATAATAGCGCTCGAACTCCCCAAGAAAAGCTATTTAATGACTCAGCCATTAAAAGCCTAGAATTAGCCAGCAAAGGATTAATTCCCCAGTATAATCTCAGTCCTTCCTCTCCGATTACTAAAACCTTATTTTCTATAGCTACCTACGGTTTACGCGGTCGCTTTACCAACTTTGATCAGTTACTAAGAGCGCATATTGATTTCTCGGAATTAGCCACTTGGGGAGCTAAACCAGAACCACCAATTTTATTAATGGGGGCCTGTAATGTCCTGACAGGAAAATTAAGTAAATTTAACTCGCGCGAGGAAGCAGTTAAAATTGAACATATCCTAGCTTCTGCCTGTGTTCCTAACATTTTTCCTGCCGTCACCATTGAAACTATGGCCTACTGGGATGGACTATTTTCCGATAATCCCCCCATCCGTTCTTTAATTCGCCGTGAATTTGTCGGAGTCGAAAATATTCCCGATGAAATTTGGGTAATTAAAATTAATCCCACCTCTAGAGATAAGATCCCCGTGCAATCCGATGATATTGCTGATCGCCGCAATGAATTAGAAGGCAATGTTTCCCTATTTCAAGGTCTCGATCAGATTGACTTTCTCAATCAATTATTTCTCAAAGGAGCCTTTAAAGAAGAATTCTTGCGCGAGATCGAATTAAAAGAACCATTTAAAATTCCTAAATCTTTCCCGGAAGATCCCGATCAAGATTACCATATTCCTATGATCGAAATGTCGGCGGAATTAGCCAATAGTCTCAACTACGAAAGTAAACTCGATCGCTCTCCTGCCAATATCCAGCGTCTGATTGCTGACGGGGAAAAACAGGGAAAACAGTTTCTAGAACATCGACTACAAGCTATGGGTTTAAGATAGGGTTTGCGGCAAAAAGGTTTCCCCGGTGGCGGTGATAAGTAGCTAGACACAATTAATTATACATATCTAACTACCTTTTGCCTCTTGCCTCTTGCCTTTCCTAACTAAGAAGTTAATTTTGTCCTATTACTTAATAATCACTGATTTTCATTGACTAATACCCGTCCGGATAGATCGTAAATCATAATATCCCATTGCCCATTTTTTGCCGCTTCAAAAGCCACTTTAGAACCATCGGCACTGATGATCGGATTGCGTACTTCTGCGAGGAGATCGGCAGCAATTTCCCTTCTCTGTTGAGTTTGTCGATCATACAGATAAATAGCCGTTTTTCCCTGACGACTAGCAGTAAAAACGATATAACGACCATCTTCACTAATGGAAGGACTAGAAGCGATCTGATCGAGAGAATTTAGTCCGGGTAAAGGCAATAAACGGCGATCAATGGCATCAAAAAGATAGATAGTTTGGGAACCATTGCGATCGGAAGCAAAAACTATATATCGAGAGGCAAGATAGGGAGTTAATTCACTAGCAGCACTGTTTAGACTTCTCCCCCCTCGATCGAAAGGAAAAGACAATAAACTGGGATAACCCGCACATCCAGTTAACAAACTAATTACAGCAACAAGACTAATAAAAAAATAACGTTTCACGGTTTGGGACTTTCAACGGGACTGCCATCGGGAAGATCTAACTCGATATTCGGACCGCGATCGAGAACCTCCACATCCCATTGTCCCCGACGAGCGGACTCAAAGACAAGATAACGACCATCGGGACTAAGACGGGGATTTCGCAACCAACCACGATAATTTTGACTCAATAACTCAGAACGATCAGTAATGCGGTCATATAAAGCGATGACGGGACGACCTTCAATAATCACCACATAAGCCAGATAACGCCCCGTTTGGCTTAAACTGGGGCTATCGGTAATTTCTTGACCCGTATATAATCCCCCTAGGGCCTGATATTGTTTTGTCTGCAAATCATAAAGCAGCATCTGATTACTACCGCGACGGTTAGACAGCAAAGCAATCCAACGACCATCACCACTCAGGGCAGGTTTTTCGTCATTATAGCGACTGTTTAGGGTTCCTGTAGATAAACCGGGGTTATTGAGATTACAACCGCCTATAACCCCTAAAAACAAGCAGATAAACAGTAAAAAGGGAGCTTTGGTCATCGGACCTACTCCTTAATAATCAAACCTAGTCGGATGATCATTACTCGACTCCCGTTCACTATTATCCGGTCTCTCCCAATCTTCTCGATCGCCGGCATCCCTAGGATCGACCGGTTGATAATCGACGTATTCCCCTTTAAATGGCGGATCGTCCTCAATTATTGGGCGAGGACGACGTTTTTGGCTAGTGCGGGGCGGTTTACTGCTCGTCTCTTCACTAGCGGGACGAGGACGGGGACGGGGACTGGTTTCTTCCCAATCATCACCGCTACGGCGCTGATCATAAACATCTCGATCGCTAGTGGGGGAACTATTGCGGGGACGACGATTACTGGTTTTGCGACTGCTAGTATCGGCCGGCCGACGGGTGCGGGTGCTGCGGGGTTCCTCGTCCTGATAACTAGAAGTGCGCGAAGAGCGGGGATCATCGTAACCGCGTAAACGGGGATTATCTTCGTAACGTTCCTCCGGTTCGTAGGTGTCGAGGGGTTCTAATTCGGCCCGATATTCCCGACTCACAGGACGTTCATCCACAAAAGACGTGCCGCGGCGGGCCTGTTCCGTGGTTAAACCCCGCAATTTTACCGTCTCGAAGGCAAAAAACACCGCTGCCCCAGTCAGCAAAAATTGTCCGAATTGCAAAATCGGATCCAGTCGCCACCCTTGAAAAAGTAGAATTAAACCGCACAGTAAACCAACGGCAGCAAAAAATATATCATGATCCCTGGAAAGTTCCGGCCGCACCGAGCGCAGGAAGTATAACCCGGCTCCGGCCACTGCCAGAAAAATTCCTAAGATACTGGCCGAATTCAGCCCAAAATTGACCATCTTTATCTCCCTTCTCGGTGCTTAAATTCAATAATCGAGTCGGTCTACTATAGCCTAACCCCAAAGTCTAGCACTATATCTATCATCCTCGATTCTAACTTACTCGATCGAGCCTAGTTTAAACAACTATTGTTGGGGGAGTACGGAGATTTTATCAGTGATCAGTGAACAGTAAACAGTAATCAGT
Source organism: Microcystis sp. M165S2 (assembly GCF_020245885.1). Lineage (NCBI taxonomy): Bacteria > Bacillati > Cyanobacteriota > Cyanophyceae > Chroococcales > Microcystaceae > Microcystis > Microcystis sp. M165S2. The sequence continues at coordinate 3,677 of NZ_JADBTZ010000245.1, forward strand.
GAGGGAGCATCTCATTTATGCAAGTGAGTAATTATAAGTACCTGGACAAAAATAAACAGTGCTATGTAACGAAATGTTAAACACCCGAACCCCTTGCCCAGAAGTCATAGATACAGCAATTTACAAAACTTAACATAGTTAACTTTATTTAGGGTCTGCTGAAAAAGTTTTTCGGTGGGGGTTGGGGGTTGGGGGTTGGGGGATGG
>NZ_JADBTZ010000246.1:0-3382 GCF_020245885.1 Microcystis sp. M165S2
AAAAATAGCTTCTTCATTTCGATGTTCCGAAAGATACTGACGGAGTTCTGCGTTAGTCATTTCCGAAGGTGATTTTTTCATAATTCAAAGTTCCAATTTCCCTGTTCATCGATTAAAATGCTGATGTCTTCATTGGTTCCCACTAAAATATAAATAATTTTGAGTCGGCTATCATAGCGGAATAGGTATATCGGTTGGTAGAAAAAAGATAAGCAACTGACAAATAAAGATAGCGGTATCTTTCTGTTTTTGAGTCGGCAAATATCTTCTCCTAGAATTGTGCCAGCTTTATTATCCCAGAACCCGCATGGCTTCGTGGAAAATCAACCTGATACAATTCTTAAAAATTGGCTGTTACCTTTATATGTTACATTTTGCAAGTCTCGACGCGAGAGAAGAGATTGATTCCACGCTTTGGACAGGAAGTCCACCAAATCGGGTCATGCCAATTGCCACACCTCCATATTGGAACATCAGCTGGAAGATGTCCTTGAAGTGCTTTGAAATCAAAAATAACATCTTTATAGTCTATCCAGCCGTTATTTATCCGCCAGCCGATTTTATCCCCGAAAGCGTTCCAGATTTGATCATTATACTCCTGCGTTCCACCGAGATCGTGATAGATTTTCAATTGCACGGAAAAGCCAAATTTTCCGTTACTATATTTAACCCATAATTGGTCAATGGTTCGCAAATCCTCGCAGGGAAAATTATCGATATCGCTCTCCCGTAGCCATCTTTCTTTCGTTCGGTTGGCTACCTGTAGCATCACTCTTGCAGTTTCCTCGTCCGCTTGCTTCCATTGCTGCCGTTTTAATAAATCCTCTAAGTTTCGATAATCGATTCCTTTGGCACTGTTAAGCTGGATAGATGGGGGAGTTTGGGGAACGGAAATAGCGGGAGGTTGAATAATTGTTGCTACAGGTTGTTTTTGATTAATAATCTGGTGACTATAAATCTGACAAACAAATATTCTTGAGGTTAGATGATAGATAATATAACTTCCTTGTCCCTTATAACCGTAGCGTATTAGCGGTAGATGTCCTTGAGGTGCTTGCAAACTATAATTAATATCTTGCCAATTCCAACTATTATTTTTTTGCCAGCCTACCAAACTGCCAAAAATATCCCAATTTCTTTCATTATATTCTTCCATGCCACCGATTTCTAGATAGATTTGCCCCTGCACAGAAAAGCCAAATTTTCCGTTACTGTAATGAACCCATAATTGATCAATAGTTTGTAAATCATCGCAAGGAAATTTCTGTATATCTTCATCTCTTAACCAATCTTTGACACGATTAGTTACTTTTCGTACTAAGTTGGCGGTTTCCTCGTCCGCTTCCTTCCATTGCTGCCGTTTTAATAAATCTTCTAATTTCCGATAATCGATTCCTTTGGCGCTTTTAAGCTGGATAGATGGGGGAGTTTGGGGAACGGAAATAACGGGATTAACGGGTTTTTGAATAGTTGTCTGGGGGACAAAGACTGATGTTTTTATCTGCAAAGCTGACAACACTTCTGACGCAGATTGATAGCGTCTTTTCGTGCCAAATTCAATTAATTTATCGAGAATATTCCCTAACTCATTACTAACAGGATTATCCACTAACCACTGTCGCCATACCCATTCGTGTTCTCCCACGTCGAATAAATCAAAGGGAGATATTCCTGTTAATAAATAAATGCCAGTTACACCCAAACTATACAAATCACTGGCGTTAACTGCTTTCCCGTTCCCCTGTTCTGGTGCGACGTATTCCGCAGAACCGATAATTGTTCCTGTCATGGAACGATTTAAAGGACTGACAAATTTGGCTGCCCCAAAATCGACTAAAATCAATTTATTATCGCTTTTTCTGCGAATAATATTTTCGGGTTTAATGTCGCGATGAATTACTTGTTTACTATGAATAAATTCTAGAATCGGTAAAATCTCTGACAAAAGATGTTTAATTTTGGCTTCGTTAAATACTCCTTCCTGTTTTAATTCTTGTTCGAGATTTTGTCCTTCGATATATTCCTGTACGAGATATTGTCGCCCATCATTAGCGGTAAAATAGGCGTAAAGTTCGGGGATTTGTGGGTATCTTCCCAAACTATCTAAACGAATTGCTTCTTCTCTAAATAATTCTGCTGCTTTTTGTAAAGTTCCTGTTCCCTGCGCGGATGGGAAAAATTGTTTAATCACACAATAGGGTTTTGAGGGTTTATCCTCATCTATCGCTTGAAATGTCTTACCAAAACCCCCTTGACCGATTAATTTTAGCGCTCGATAACGTTCTCTGAGCAGTAATTGAGAACCGCACTTATGACAGAATTTATCCGTGGGGGTGTTTTTGTGCGAACAATCGGGATTGAGACAGAGACTCATAGCCGTTTGACAAGTGTGGGAAGATAATCCCTATTATACTAAATCCGTTGAGTAACGCACAGAAAAAGGGTTTCTCGGAGAAACCCTTTTTCTGCTCATGTAAAAGGCAAAAAGGGGAATAAATAATCAGTCTTTAAGTAGGTAGGCGTTAAAAATTATCAGACACCACCCTTATCAAGGGGGGGGACTAAGGGTAGGGTTGATTCATGAATCAACCCTACTATGAATCAAACCTAGGACTAAGGGGGGATCGAACCTAAAACCCATTTTTAATTTAATTATAACCAGCTACTTAATAACCAGATTTAGTATTATACAAAAAGAAAGCAAGCTAGGGCGACTCTAGTGGGTAAATTTTCTCTGATAATTGGTTGAAAATACCGATAAAAATAGTTTCAGCTAAAATAGGGCAATAGATTTCGATTTAAGGTCTTAGATTGTAAAATCGACAGCAATTTTCTGTTACACCAAATCAAATGAAGCGTTCCACATCCTTGCCTAAAATCTTTGACGCTACCAAAACTTTTGTGGCTAAGAAAAATCCTAATCAATGGGTTGACAGCAGGAGACAGGAGGGACTTTTTGATAGTTTTTGTTTTCTTGACTTAATTACCATTTTTGCTAATCTAACCAATAGCCCAAATATCGTTGTCGATTGAACGAGAATGAATTAGTTGATGCTTGCTCAATATCTAACAAAGACTCGATTACAGAATTAACCACAGCAGCCACGCAGGAAATCGCTACACTATTACCCGTTAATTTTCGCATAGTTTGATAACTGCCGACAATTTGATAATCATCGGGAAAACCTTGTAAACGTAGCATTTCTCTTGCTGTTAAGCGTCTTTGACCATCCACTAACAAATAATTAGGGTTTGCTGAAAAAGTTATTGAAAAGCACAGGTCTCTTAATCAATGATTTCACTTAGCTACAAGCATAAGCTTTAGTTGTTGATTAGTTTCTAAGTCATAACTTATTGTCATCATTGACCGAGAAAAAGTGCG
>NZ_JADBTZ010000247.1:0-8874 GCF_020245885.1 Microcystis sp. M165S2
TCAGTCTGTAGAGCGACCATAAGACCAGAACAGAGTAAATCTGTTAAGGCAGGTGCGAAACCCCGCAAGGGAAAGAAGCAGAAACCTAAATCGTGAGGTTTGGGAATCACCGTCCGTTTTACGGCGGTGAGGATGTCAAACCCCATCAGTTTTATTAATACTAGGGCGAAGTGGCTAGATTTTCTGGGGGAGGTCGGTTCAGAGGGAAAACGAAAGTGTGAGACAATAGAAAGAAAAGGCTTAGTCAAGTAACTAGAGATTTTCATTGCTAGGACTTAAGACTTAATGGCAAGGATGAATCTCTTGACAGCAAATAAGATTTACCCTGTCCACCGCCCCTATCTTGTCGCCAATAGTCACCGTGATCACTTTAACTCTTTTACACCCCAGTCAAGCCACGCCCCTACAACATTGGCAATTTGACAATGATCAATCAACCATTCTCATCGGCAGGGCGCTGGATAATCATGTAGTTCTCTATAGTGCTGTGGTTTCGAGGCGGCACTTAGAAATCCGCCATAATGATCGCGATAATTGGGAATTGGAAAATTTAGGGGCAAATGGGACGTTTCTCAATGGCAAACCGCTCGAGAAAACCGCCGTCGTCGATGGTATGGTGGTTCGTTTAGCCACCTCTGGCCCGCAAATTCAAATTCATCTCATCGATGAGGACGAGCAACCAAAATTAATCCTCAAACCCCTAGAGGCTCCTTTGGTGGGCGACCAAACCCAGCCAGAAAAGGATACTATAGCCAGCTAGAAAATATTAAATTTTTATAAAGTTTTTTCAATTTGCCTAGCAAAATGTAAAAATAAATACAGAATAATAAATAAGATCTTTTCATTTGTTGTCCCTATATAGGGGCGACAAGGGGGATTAAAGTCACTTTAAAGCATTGCAGGGAGTCGGTGATATGACGTTAGTCTATCGAGGAGTTAAGCACGAAAGGGATTCTCTCCCCTTGGAGATGAATACTGGAGATATCGGGGGTAAATACCGAGTTCAACACTGGAATCACCATTATCCTCGCCATATGCTCCAATTAGAGCCGAAACTGCATCGTCAGTATCGTGGAGTTGCCTACAGCACCCGTCCTCATCTTGCCGGACAAGTCATCCCCAACACTTGTCCGTTACCGGTTGTCAAATCCCCTATTGTCGTCCAAGAGGAAACCCTTTCTAACGTCCATCTGAACAATATTCGTCTTCGTCTGGAACGTCGTTTACAAATCGCTCAAGAGAATGGTGACGAAAACCTCGTTAATCTCTTGAAAAAAGAATCCCAAGACTTAGCCTTAAACTGCTAGATTAGCGGTTTTTCCCCACTTTCCCCTCGGTTCTGCCGGGGGGAATATTTTGGGCGCAAAAATGCCTAAATCTTCCCCCCGCTCACTATTAAGACTTGAGCATCACTGGCATTTTGACAAATTTCCCCTAGTTCCTTTTTGAGTTTTTGACAATCGTGGGAATCCTGATCGTGAACAATAATAAATTTGGTATTGGGACTAGATTTCTTGAAAGCTTTGAGTTTTTTAGGAATAGATTTGGCTAGGTCTTGTTTACCTTGATGACTAATACATATATAGCTGATTTCTGGGGGAATAATTTTAGGTAAAAGTTCGTTTAACACATTTTCTATAGATGACTCTTCTAGCAAAAATACGATATTATAGTTCATTATGGTGCTACTCCTTTAAACCAGCCTTGATTCCAAAGATAGCCGGGTAAATCGCCTTCTGCTACTAAGTTTTTGAGGATTTCGCTATCGGTAGCCCTATGGATTTGGGTGATACCTTGGGATTTAATTAGCCAGAAAATACTAGCTAGTGGAACCGCATTGAGAAAATCGGGGGAGTGGCTAGAAACAAATACCTGACCCCCCCGATAGCTATAGTGAGCGAATTCTTCGGCTAGTTCTTTTAATAAAGTAGGATAAAGTTGGTTTTCTGGTTCTTCGACACAGAGTAGGGGATGAGGATTGGGATCGAATAGTAATATTAAATAAGCGAACATTTTCATAGTCCCGTCAGAAACATAGCGATCAATAAAAGGGTCTTTAAATGCTTGATCTTGAAAACGTAAAATCAAGCGACCGTCTTCGGTTTCTTTGGCTTCCACAGAGGAAATACCCGGAACTCGTTGTTTCATTCTTTCGAGAATTTGCTGAAAAATTTGGGGATATTGTTGATAAATATATTGGGCAACTGTTGCCATATTATCACCCCTGGGGGATAATTGTTCAGCGTAAGATATTTCTTTACTTCCTCTAGCTTCGCTAATGTGAAAGTCGGAAATGTGCCAATTTTCAATCAGAGAACGAAAAGCAGTAGCGGCTTTAAAACGTTGAAATTGTCCTAATCCTTTGAGCGCTAGTATATCGTTAGATTCTAGCTTTTGTTCTTCTCGATCGAGTTCTTTATCTGGTTTACTAAAATCTTCTTCATTGGTGATAGCATATCCTTGACCGCGTTGAAAATCTAAAAAATGAAAAGGTGCACCGTGTTCACCCCGTTTATAGCGAAGTATTTCGCGTTTGATCATGGGGCGATTTTCCTCTTGTCCAATTCTGAGTATATAAGTAACCAGACGTTCTGTATCTGAGATTTTCATCCGAAATTGCAGCTCGATTTCAATATCTTCTTTTTCTTGACCTCTGGTAATAACTTCTTTATAACCGCCCCGAATTTGTAAAGCTTGGCGAATGTTGTTTTTAAGGGCATCTCGCAGAAAGCCAAAAATATCAAATAGGGTAGATTTTCCTGTCCCATTAGCTCCAATAATCACGCAAAAAGGAGGAATATCTCTTATGTGTATATTTTTAAACATACGATAGTTGGTTATTTTAATAGAAACAATTTTCATGACATAATCGAGCCGTTATAGTTTTTTTGATTATACGATTGATCAGGTGAAGATAATTGATCAATTAGCCAAAAAAAGCCAGAGATTAGGCTCTCTTGGACATTGGGGGATAAATCAGCTAGAAACTAGAGAGGCAAGCTCAACCGCCTGAGGAAGGGACAAGAAACCAGACTCAACACAAGTTGCCCAAAATAGCGTAAATTGTCTATAAATTTGTTCAACGACTTAAATTAGTACAAATGTTTGACTGTATTATCATCGGTGCGGGGCCAGCAGGAGCGACGGCGGGTTATCATCTAGCTAAAAAGGGACGTTCGATCCTGATCCTCGATAAAGCGAAATTACCCCGTTATAAACCCTGTGGTGGTGGGGTATCCCCGGCAATTAAGCAATGGTTTGATTTTGACTTTACCCCCGTGATCGAGAATACCGTCACCCAAGTGGAGTTTACTTGGAAACAGGGGGATGCCGCCACCACTAAGTTAAATATGCTAGAACCGATGTGGATGGTACAAAGGGATCGTTTCGATGATTTTTTAGGGCAACAGGCGATCGCAGTCGGGGCAACCATCCAAGATAACAGCGAAGTTACCCAGATCAAATTCATCCAAGATCACTGGCAAGTTACCACATCCCAAGGAACATTTTCAGGTAAATATCTGATTGCTGCCGATGGTGTTAGGGGCAATACCAGTCGCTGGTTGGGATTACCGGCGAAAAACGAAGCGATCGGTGCTGCTCTGGAAATTACTAACGCAGAAGCGACTATTCCACCCCAAAAAGCTTTTTTTGATTTTGGTTCCCTAAAAAATGGTTATATCTGGGCTTTTCCCAAGTCTAATGGTTACACAATTAGCGGTGGTTGTTTTAAGGGCAGCATCAAATCCGAGGATCTGAAAAAACAACTGTTAAATTATGCCCGTCAAAAGGGCTGGAATTTACAGGATTATCGCTATAGTGAGTATGCTTTAGCCCTTTGGAACGGAAATCAACCGCTACACGCCCAAAATGCCTTAATTACAGGAGAAGCGGCGGGGATTCTCGATCCTCTTATCGGTGAGGGTATCCGTCCGGCAATTTTGACGGGAGTTAAGGCAGCCGAGGCGATCGATCGAGCTTTAGCCGGGGATAATCGCGCTTTAGCGAACTATAGTCGGATAATTCGGGAAGAATGGGGGGAAGATATGGCTTTAGCGGCCAAATTAGCCGGTTTATTCTATCAATTTACCCAAATCGCCTATAATATCGCCGTTAAACGCCCGATCGCCGGTCAACTGATGGGACGTATTCTCGTGGGAGATTTAAAATACCGGGATGTTACGGAACAAGCGATGCAACAATTGAAAAAACGTCTATTGCCCGGATTTGGTTGGGGGTAAAACTTCTCTTACCATGGGGGAGGTAACTCGATCGCTGATGGTTACTTTCCCGCTCACCGTGGGTAAAATAAATCTAATCTTTGCCATCTTTGACCTTTTTATCGGCAGTAAGTGCCTCGAAATTCAGGGATGCAGGAAGGATAATAGTTCTCTGAATATCGACTATAATGATTAATAATCTTTCTGATTAGGGGAGAAAATAAATGTCAGTGATGATTGAACAAAGTCTTGAAAAAATTCTAACAGAAATTAGTCAAAAACTAGAAAATGTCCAAAAAGATGTTACAGATATAAAAATTCAGCTAACAGAAGCTAAAGGCGAAAGACAAGTATTAAAAGTAGAAATAAATTCTGTAAGAGGAGAGATCAATTCTGTTAAGGAAGATGTCAAAGAAATTAAAAGATCACAACAAGCGCAAATTTGGACAATAATTGGTATTTTAATTACTGCGGTGGGAGGTTTTTTAGTAGCAGTTGGTAGATTCGTTATTTCAGGTAATCCTTAATCATAGTCCTCAGGCAACTTAGTTCAAATGATACTGTAAAGACATGAAATTACCTAACGGAGAACAGGCAGAAATTGCTATGGAAAAGTTAATCAACTATTGTTTAAATCCAGAACATTCTAGCGGTAAAAACAAAGCTAGAGTTTTCAAGTCCCGTTTAGGAATAACTCAAGAAAATGCTGAATTATTACTATCAATGATTCAACTAGCAGCAATTGAAGGTGAAGTCGTTCAGCAAGCACAGACAGAATTTGGTCAACAGTTTAAGGTAGATTGGACTATACCAGATCGGCAAGGAATGCAACTTCGGACTATTTGGGAACTCACTTCGACTAATTCTAATCCTCGTCTTATTTCTGCATTTATTAGGTGACAATATATGAAAAATATTTTAATTTTAGATACTGTGGCTATTACCAATCCTGTTACTAAGGAAAGATTAACTTTAGTTGAACCAGAATATGAGTCTATAGAAAGCTTACCAAGTGGACAAGTTGGAACGGTAGTGGAAGTATATGAACGAAACGGAGAAAAGCAATATTTGGTGGAATTTTCTGATAATCAAGGACGGGAATATGCTATAGCTCTTTTAAAAGAAGATGAGTTACTTGTTTTACATTATGAACTTGAAGTTGCTTAATTATCGTAATTGTAACTTACAGCGCGATCGCTTTTCTGACAACCCTACCACCAATCCCCAACCCTTGATGATTGCCGATGAATCGCTTATAACTGAATTAACCGCCACCATTTACAACGCTATGAATGAACAACTCACCCAAGCTTACCTAAACCTCATTAATCAATTATTAACCTGTAATGAAGGCGATGAACCCCAAATATTACAGAAAAATCAGGAATTGTTGGATCGGGGGTTGGTTGAGGTAATGGTAGCCGTAGCGAAACAATACAGGGAAGCAGGAAGGGAAAATGAGGCGTAATCGTTGACAAGCACTTGAGACAAAATATACAATAATACTGATAACCATCATTATTAGGAGAATCATCAGATGTCAATTACGATTGAACAAGATCTCAAAGAAATTTTAGGTGAAATTAATCAGAAACTAGAAAAACTTGATAATCGTCTGAATAGTCTAGAAATTGGACAAGCTAGATTAGAGGAAAAAGTCGATGGTTTAGAAAAAGATATTGAAAGTTTAAAAGATGATACAAAGGAAATAAAAGGCTCTCAAAAGGCACAAATTTGGACGTTAATTGGAATTTTGGGAACGGCTTTACTCGGAACAATAATTCGCTATATTATTCTTCCCTTTCCTCAATCATAAATATAATCACAAAAATCATAGTACAGACAATGAACGAACAACGTACCCAAGCTTATCTAAACCTCATTAATCAGCTATTATCCTGCAATGATGGCGATGAATCCAGAATATTACAGGAAAATTAGGAGTTGATAGGGGATAGAGTGAAAGATTTATTTTATTTTTTGTAAATATCTCCGCGAGTACCAATCTGAGTAATAATATAAATTCGATTTTCTTGATCTATAAAAAATAAACAGCGATAATCTCCTATTCGTAATCTTAATTCTGGTCTTCCTTTAAGGGGCTTAATATCCGCATTTTCAGAGTTGGTTAATAAAGATTTCAATCCTTTAATAATACGCTCTTGATCAGTTTTAGACAACCGTTTTAGATAGCGTTGGGCAGGTTTTAAAATAAGAAAACGCCACTCACTCAAGGTTTTCTCCCCATAAGTCTTGTTCAAGTTCTTCTAAAGAGATTCCCTGATCTTTTCCTGTTAAATAATCTTGCCAAGCTGCGTCATTTTCGGCAATGTCTTCAGGAGGAATAATTTCGGTTTCATCCCCTTCAACAAAAATCGGTTGAAATTGCATTTGTTGAGTTGGTGTTGTCATGATGGTATTTATCCTAGTTAGTTTTCTCATTTTATCTTAACATTGAGATTCTTAAATGATTCATGATTTAGGCAAAATTCCTTTTTTTTCAATATAATCAAGAATAATCCTGTTCAACCCTCTCTCAACCCATGAACGAACAACGCACCCAAGCTTATCTAAACCTCGTTAATCAGCTATTATCCTGCAATGATGGCGATGAACCCCGAATATTACAGGAAAATCGGGAATTATTGGATCGGGGGTTGGTTGAGGTAATGGTAGCCGTAGCGCAACAATAGGGGGAAGCGGGAAGATGATCGCCCTAGTTGTTCTAACACTATCAATAAAGACAGGAGATAATTAAATGCGATTACTCTCAATGATTTTACGACTGTTAGGCAAACTTTTGAGAAGTTTTATTATTCTTCTATCTGTTGTTTTCATTGGCATTCCTTTGGCGTTGTTATCGATAATCTTTCCCTCACTTATTCCCTCACTTAGACGGAAAATAGAATCTTTAAACTCATCTTCCCCTTCTCGTGTTTTAGATAAATCCCCACACCAGACAATTCAAGCTATTACAACGTTTATTCAACAAGACTATTTTGCTCTCAATTTCTTGAAAAAAGTCTTACAAAAAGTCCAAGAGAATCCTAACCCCCAGTTAACTTATCCTTTCCTAGTGCAAAATCTGGATAAATTAGATGAAAACCTGATAAATGTTCTAGATATTTGGGCAAAGAATACCCTATCATCCGTTGAGACAGAAGAAGCTGCATATATCGCTGGCGTTATCGTTAATTTTAGTGGCTTAATCGAAAACTTCCCCCTTGGTAACATTGCTATTAACAAAGAAATTGCCATCGCCGGCTGTGAAATCGCCTTAACTGTCTTTACTTTTGACGCATTTCCCCAAGAATGGGCTGGTACACAGAATAATCTCGCTATTGCTTACATTAACAGAATCAGAGGGGATAAAGCCGAGAATCTCGAACAAGCGATCGCCAGTTTCACGGAAGCTTTGAAAGTTTATACTTTTGACGCTTTTCCCCAAGAATGGGCAAGGACACAGAATAATCTTGCTGCTGCTTACATTAACAGAATCAGAGGGGATAAAGCCAAGAATCTCGAACAAGCGATCGCCAGTTTCACGGAAGCTTTGAAAGTTTATACTTTTGACGCTTTTCCCCAAGAATGGGCAATGACACAGAATAATCTGGCTATTGCTTACTATGACAGAATCAGAGGGGATAAAGCCAAGAATCTCGAACAAGCGATCGCCCGTTACAGGGAAGCTTTGAAAGTTTATACTTTTGACGCTTTACCCCAAGAATGGGCAAGGACACAGAATAATCTGGCTAATGCTTACATTAACAGAATCAGAGGGGATAAAGCCGAGAATCTCGAACAAGCGATCGCCAGTTTCACGGAAGCTTTGAAAGTTTATACTTTTGACGCTTTTCCCCACGATTGGGCTGGTACACAGTATAATCTGGCTCATGCTTATTTTTACAGAATCAGAGGGGATAAACCAGAGAATCTCGAACAAGCGATCGCCGGTTGCACGGAAGCTTTGAAAGTTTATACTTTTGACGCTTTTCCCCAACAATGGGCTGGTACACAGAATAATCTGGCTCTTGCTTACCATAACAGAATCAGAGGGAATAAAGCCGAGAATCTCGAACAAGCGATCGCCTCCTACCGAGAAGCTTTGAAAGTTCATACTTTTGACGCTCTTCCCCAAGAATGGGCAATGACACAGAATAATCTGGCTACTACTTACCATAACAGAATCAGAGGGGATAACGCCGAGAATCTCGAACAAGCGATCGCCTCCTACCGAGAAGCTTTGAAAGTTTATACTTTTGAGGCTTTTCCCCAACAATGGGCAATGACACAGAATAATCTGGCTAATGCTTACTCAGAAAGAATCAGAGGGGATAAAGCCGAAAATCTCGAACAAGCGATCGCCTTTTACACCGAAGCCTTGAAAGTGAGGACTTTTGACGCATTTCCCTACGATTGGGCTGGTACACAGAATAATCTGGCTAATGCTTACCGTAAAAGAGTCAGAGGGGATAAAGCCGAAAATCTCGAACAAGCGATCGCCTTTTACACCGAAGCCTTGAAAGTGAGGACTTTTGACGCATTTCCCTACGATTGGGCAATGACACAGAATAATCTGGCTAATGCTTACTCAGAAAGAATCAGAGGGGATAAAGCCGAAAATCTCGAACAAGCGATCGCCGGTTGCACGGAA
>NZ_JADBTZ010000248.1:0-2643 GCF_020245885.1 Microcystis sp. M165S2
AATTACTGGTGCAAGTTGGGAATCTGGTAATGTACCGCAAGTCCTTCGTCATCGCTGTGCTTATCTAAATGGTTGCCTTTTTTAACTTTTTTATTGAGATCATTAAGCATTTCTACTTATTGCAAAGGTGAGATGCTCCCGTTTACCGTTACCTGTTCCCTTAATCTTACTTTCAGATCGCAAATCAGCAACGACTAGGGAGAGTTTGCTGATAGCCAAGGGCTAAAAGATGACAGAGTTGGTGATATAGTAAATAAAGATCACACTTAAATCTAACCTTGCCATAGATGCACAAATCTCGAATCTGGCAACCCCAAAAATATCCCGTCTCTAACATCAGTTTTAGCGATGAAATGAGGTAAGAATTTTGACCAAAATACTTAGCGATCGCATTGCCGTTTATCTGCTCATCGGTGGACTCCTGTTTAGAATAATCATCGCCTTGGGGCTTTATCCCGGGTACGATGAAGCCTATTATTATGTTTACAGCCATAATCTGGATTGGAGTTATTTCGATCATCCGCCAATAGTAGCGATTTCCACGGGTTTTGGGACTTGGATCACGGGATTAGTCAATCAATTTACGATTCGCTTCGGTACTCTCCTCCTCTATACTGGCAGCCTCTGCTTGCTATATCTGACCGCTTTAAAATTGTTCAGTCTGCCGGTCGCCAGAATGACTTTAGCGATCGCCACTCTTATCCCCATCTATGGGATCGTCTTCGGGATTCTTTCGCAGCCAGATAGTCCTTTAATCTTTTTTTGGTCATTAACAGTCTATTTAGCTGCCCAAGAATTCTGGCCAATTCGGGAAAAAAACTATCATCCTAGCTATCGTCTCGCTTATATTGGACTTGCCGTAGGATTGGCGGTTTTAAGTAAATATCACGGCTTTATTTTGGGCTTTGGTTTAGTTTTATTTTGTCTGACCACTCCCCGCTATTGGCCTGTATTTAGATCGCCCTGGTTGGGATCAGGATTTATTCTTTTTTTGATAACTTTATTGCCGATTATTTACTGGAATATTAACCATGATTGGATTTCCTTTCGCTTTCATTTAGAAGACCGTTTTTCTGGAGAACCGAAAACCTTTAATATTCTCGGTATTCTCTCGGTTGTTGGCATTAGTATCGCCACGATGTTTCCACCTTTCGGTCTGCCGATGTGGTGGGTGACATTTAAAAGCTTTGCCGAACAAATTCCTAACTTTATCTCGAAAAAAAGATTTTTTCATCGAGAAGAAGAATCACTAAAAAAATGGTTAATTCTCTCGGTTTCTCTGCCTTTAATCCTGGGAATGCTTTATGTGGGTGCTTCCCATTATCTCGCCCCTAGTTGGATTTTACCCGGGTTCTGGTCCTGCACAATTTTATTAGGAGAAAAGGCCACTACTTGGCAGCAATCTTCTCGAATCTGGGTAAAAAGATGGTTATGGGGATCGGGAATTTTTATCGTTACTGTTTTATCTATAGCAATGCTTCACGTTACTTTTGGCACTTTCCAAAAACCTAGTCAATACGCAATTTTTGGGGGAATTATTGCCCCAGAACAGGACCCTTCTCGGGAAATTGTCGATATCGATCAACTGCGCCAAGGCTTTGCTAATTCTCCCGAATTATTAGCACTCTTAAAAGATTCCAGCTTCGTTTTTACCCATAATTTTTATGTGACCGCATGGCTAGATATGGCCCTTTATCCCCTAGTTCCTATTCCCGTCACCTGTTTTAACAACGATCAAAGGGGTTATCAAATTTGGTTTAATCCTCAAGAATGGATCGGTAAAAATGGTTTATTAATTACTACGAATAGTTCTCTAGAAAGACCGGAAATAATCGATCGCTACCGTCCCTATTTCCAAGATATAACTAAAGTAGCTGTCATTCCGATCAAGCGCGGTGGTGTCGCCATCGAACAATTTCATGTTTACCAAGCTAAAGGACTAATTAAAACTTATCCTTAAAGCAGTTATCATTTATTAGCGGGTTCCTATCTCCTGAATTTTGTAACCTTTTTTACTTTTTACTTGATAAATATGTCCATTCATCGAGTGCGTATTGCTAGAGATAAAGGGGAATTTGTCCAGTCCTTAGTTAATTTTAATCAGGGAATTGGACCTTTTCAAACCTATGCTGATGTCATCGCTTTTGCGGCGGCTTTAGGGGTAAAATATCAGGAGAGGGTGGCGATAGAAAATGTAGCGAAGGAACCCTCACCTATTAACCTAGAAATTTTTATTTCTCGTGGCTACGATACCCTAATCAAATTATTGGCAGTCAATGAATTCCAAGACACGAAAATTCTTTCTCCCCACGGGGTAGATTCGGAAGCTTTGCGAGTGACAATTTTCGAGGAATATGCCAACGCTGGTTTAGCAAGATTAGAACGAGAATTGCGCGGTGCGGTGGATTATACTGAAAGATTATTGTTAATTATCAGTCAAGAACGTTTTCGAGAAATTACTGCCACAACGGAATTCGATTTAGGCAGATTTTTGTAGTAGAAATCTGGTTCTTCGTTACTTGGTATGGTTCCATAGGGGGGCATAAATTGACTAAATCCTTATCCGGCAAGAGACTTAATTGATTAGTTCGCTCTAGATCAAAAACAATTGACAAAAATCGCCAAATGCCTTTCTAGCATAAG
>NZ_JADBTZ010000249.1:0-6933 GCF_020245885.1 Microcystis sp. M165S2
CCCAAATCTTGGTTGAAAGACCAAAACGCTTGGAGAGTGAACCATAAAAAGGATAACTAGATAGCAAGTGATATTCTAGTAGGTTCGGTTCAGACATAATCGTGTAAGACCTAAGTAAGGGAAACCAGAAAGGGCTGTGATGAGCTTCGAGAATCCTCACGCCTTTAGGCCCAGGAGTGTCAAAGAAAGATGTCACCGATCTAAAAGTAGATATGGCCGAGGTGAAAACCGAACTCAAGAGTATTGATAGGCGATTGGAAAAAGTAGAGGGAACACAGGACGCTTTGATTAAGGATGTCTCTGACCTCAAGGGAGCAAAATCGTTGATTATTCCCGTGGTGGTGGCAGTATTAACCAGTATTCTGACTCTGCTGGTGCGATCGATCCCGAATCCTTAAAGGATTTTTCTGGGAACGGCGATCGATTTTTGCCGGTGTATTTTCGTTTTCCCTTCAATCCCCCGGAGGGAGAAGAATCGGCTCGAAAACCGTCACATCCTCTTGATTTAACCTTTGAGCTAGATCAGCTTCTTCCAATCTTTCTAGAAAGGGCAAAATATCACTAAATGCCCGAAAACCTAAACTTTCAAGCTCATCGATGGTGATCGAATCGTCGGAGATATTACCTTTGCGTTGCAAAAGCAGACGAATTCTTTCCTCTTTGGCGTTTAAGGCCGCTTGTTGTCGGAAATCCTTTTCGGCTGCTCTTAATCCTTGTTCGAGAACTTCCATTGTGATTGTTTTAACCTGAAGATCGGCCGCAGTGGAAAGTACAATATTTCCCAAGCGGTTGAACAAACGGGGTCTGCCGAGAGAAACCTTGCAAAAACGTCTTGCCGCGTCTGGTAAAAAGGGAAGTACACACC
This sequence comes from Microcystis sp. M165S2, assembly GCF_020245885.1. Classification (NCBI taxonomy): domain Bacteria; kingdom Bacillati; phylum Cyanobacteriota; class Cyanophyceae; order Chroococcales; family Microcystaceae; genus Microcystis; species Microcystis sp. M165S2. Next base: position 866 of record NZ_JADBTZ010000249.1, read on the forward strand.
TGTCATCTTTCGGATCGGTACAATCGTTTTTAATTCTGGCACTGTTGAGATAGTTAATTAACATCTGGTATGTGGTATCCGCATCTAGTTCTTCTAGCGGCAATTGCAAGTCAAATAAACCGCGTTCGCTGGTTAATAAATCTCCCGTCATCCCGATGGGGTGAGCCGTCAGCATAAACCAAGCCCGACCTTTTAACATTCCCTGCGCGTCGTGCATCATTTGTCGTACCACACTAGGATTTTGTTTATCTAGATCATCGATCGCGATCAGAATCCCCTGCGGATATTCTTCTTGCGCCCGCTCTAACAATGTATCGAAGCTCACAGTCGGATATTGAAATTTCGTGAGCGGTAAATCTTTCTCGCCGATTTTACCACCGATTCCTAAACTACCGCTAATTTCAGCACTACGCTCCTTCAATAGTTTTTCGGTTGGAATTCCCATCTGATAAAGCTGACGTTGCGCCCAATCGTCATTTGGCATCGCTCTAGCGAGGGCGATCAGTGCTGTAGTGGCGATATCTAAACCTGCGGGTAGAGATATATAGGTAGTCAACATTTGCGGACGATTGCGGCGTATAACCGACAATACTTCCAGTAAAAAAGCACTTTTGCCGATTCCTAAACGACCGGAAACCAGAATCCGACGACGCTCGCGACTTTGGAACAGATTAAACACCCGTCGCAATTCATTTTGTCGCCCGGTAAAAACACGATCGAGGGTATCGCTGTTTAAATCGATCGGGCTTTCGGTAAAGGGGATTTCCTTCAGTCCTAACCGTTGGATATTGTCAGAGGATTGCTTAAAAAGATCATCGGCACTTGTCATATATATACCTCGCTGGTTTGTCGTTCGATCGCCCGTCGAGAAGCTTGATAAATAATGTCTATCTCCTCCACTCTATCGGGATCGGTCTGTGGTAGTTGTCGGTAGATTGCCTTCGCTCGATCGAGTTCCTTCATTCCTTTCTCTAGATGTCCTTGGGATACGAAGACATTCCCCAATCCGGTGCGACTTTTGGCGATTCCGGGTAAATCCTGTAAATATTCGTACCAACGCAGGGCATCGCGATAGTAGAGACGGGCTTTCTCTCGATCGGACAGAACTTCGTAGGCACGGCCAGTGTGGTAGAGCGCGTTCGCATGGGCTAGGCGATCGTCACTGGTGCTAAGTTGATTGACGCTATTTAACAACAGTTGTAACCCTTGCTGCCATTCGCCATCCCGCACCAGACGACTACCGAGAATGGTTTGGGTAGTGGGCAGCGCCTTCCAGATATCTTTTCGATCGTAATGTTCGGGACTAATCAGATCTAGGGCGGTTTTATAAGCTACTAAAGCTCGTTGGAGATCGTCGGGATTTTTGTCGCGATCGTACCTTTGAGAAAGAGCTATTCCTAATCGGTATTGAGAGTCAATAAAATCTTGACAACCTGCGGGGGAGACTTCTAGAGCTTCTTGAAGTAGAGCGATCGCAGTATCGAGATCGCCGGGGTTATCCCGTTGCATCAAAGCTTCTGCCAAATGCCCTTGATTCCCCGCCCATTGCACGGGAAACGCGGCGCGAGTAAAGATTTGAGCGGCTTGATTGTGGAGATGGATCGCCTGTTCTAAATTGTCCTTCCGCTCCCCTAAAACTCGCTCGCGATAGGCACTGGCCAAATTATGCTGACTTATCGCCCAATCGACGGGGAAATTCTCGCGGGTATAGACTTCTAAAGCTTGCCCGTACAGTTCGATCGCTTTCTCCAGATTTTCCGACCGATCGCCCAGTATTCGAACACTGTAAGCATTGGCGAGGTTATTGAGGGTCATCGCCCAATTTTCAGGGAAATTCTTGCGGGTTCTAACTTCTAATGCTTGCTCGTACAGTTCGATCGCTTTCTCCAGATTTTCCGCCCGATCGCCCAGTATTCGAACACTGTAAGCATTGGCGAGGTTATTGAGGGTCATCGCCCAATTTTCAGGGAAATTCTTGCGGGTTCTAACTTCTAATGCTTGCTCGTACAGTTTGATCGCTTTCTCCAGATTTTCCGCCCGATCGCCCCGAATTCGATTACTGTAAGCGAGGGCAAGGTTATTGAGGGTCATCGCCCAATCTTCGGGGAAATTCTTGCGGGTATAGATTTCTAAAGCTTGCCCGTACAGTTCGATCGCTTTCTCCAGATTATCAGCCCGATCACCCCGAATTCGATCGCTGTAAGCGAGAGCGAGGTTATTGAGGGTTCCCGCCCAATCTACGGGGAAATTCTTGCGGGTATAGATTTCTAAAGCTTGCTCGTACAGTTCGATCGCTTTCTCTAGATTTTCCGCCCGATCGCCCCGAATTCGATTAATGTAAGCACTGGCGAGGTTATTCAGGGTTCCCGCCCAATCTTCGGGGGAATCTTCGCGGGTGTAAATTTTTAGGCTGAGATTATGAGCAGTAATACTTAATTCTAAATTTGTTGCTCGATCGCCTAACGGAAAGTTGTAAATGGTGACAGCAAAATTCTCGAAAAGGCTGGCTATTCTTTCTCGCTCGTCTATTGATTTATCGGCGATTAAGCTTGTGAAGACTAAAGGTAAAGCGTCTAAAAGTAAATCATCTAATTTATTAATATTTGCTTTTAAAAATTGCTGTAGCTTCGTTTCATCTTTGGAATTTTTTCGATAAAAATCCCCAAAAGCAAAGAGAAAATCCTTAAATTTTCTCGTGGGAGTTGGCGACTGACCGAATCCTTTCGCTTTTTTCGACATCGTGGTATAAGTTAACAATCCAGATTTGTTCCGCATGGTGGGCTGTAAATCGGGATACCCGATCAAGCTATCAATATTTTACCGCAAGGAAAAAGCGCTGGGGATAAAATTGTACTTTCCTTAACCCGGAGTGATGTTTTTTCAACAAAAAAAACTCGATCGCTTAATTGCGATCGAGTCGAGAAAAAATAGACTATTTATTAATAGTCGAAGTCACCACCGCCGGCGGGGGCAGCGGATTTTTCTTTTTCCGGTTTATCCACGACAATACACTCGGTAGTTAAAACCATACCGGCGATCGAAGCGGCATTTTGTAGGGCAGAACGAGTCACTTTAGCGGGGTCAACGATACCCGCCTCAAACATATCGGAGAACTCACCGGTAGCGGCATTATAACCAACATTAAAGGGCTTCTCTTTCACCCTTTCGGCAATAACTGCACCGTTTTGGCCGGCATTTTCAGCGATCCGTTTTAAGGGGGCAGAAATCGCACGAGAAACGATTAAAGCACCGGTTAATTCTTCATGCTGGAGGGTTTCTTTGGCCCAAGTTTCCAATTGGGGAGCGAGGTGAGCTAAAGTAGTACCACCACCGGGGACGATACCTTCTTCTACGGCTGCTTTAGTGGCGTTAATCGCGTCTTCTAAGCGCAATTTGCGGTCTTTCATTTCCGTTTCGGTAGCGGCACCAACTTTAATCACTGCCACACCCCCGGCTAATTTAGCCAGACGTTCTTGCAGTTTTTCTTTATCGTAGGAAGAATCGGTGTCGTCGATTTGACGGCGAATTTGCTCACAACGGGTTTTCACTGCCACATCGTTTCCTTCGGCGACGATGGTGGTGGTATCTTTGGTCATGGTGATACGACGGGCCGTACCTAAGCTGTCAATTTTGGTGGTTTCCAGTTTTAAACCCGCATCTTCGCTAATGACTTGACCACCGGTTAAGACGGCGATATCTTCTAACATCGCTTTTCTGCGATCGCCAAATCCGGGGGCTTTCACCGCAGTAACGTTAAGAACACCGCGCAGACGGTTAACCACTAGGGTTGCCAAAGCTTCTTTTTCGATGTCTTCGGCGATAATTACTAGGGGTTTGCCTTGACGGGCCACTTGTTCGAGAATGGGAACCAAATCCTGTACTAAACCGATTTTTTTGTCGGTGATTAGAATAGCGGGATCCTCAAAGACGCATTCCATGCGTTCGGTGTCGGTGACAAAGTAGGGAGAGATATAACCTTTGTCAAAACGCATCCCTTCGGTGATTTCTAGTTCGGTGGTCATCGATTTCCCTTCTTCTAGGGAAATTACGCCTTCTTTGCCGACTTTATCCATGGCCGAGGCGATCATTTGACCGACTTCATCATCGTTACCGGCAGAGATTGCGCCCACTTGTGCGATCGCTTTGGAGTCTTCTACGGGTTTCGAGTGTTTGGCGATTTGACCGACGAGGAAATCGGCAGCTTTATCGATACCTTTTTTCAGAGAAATCGGGTTAGCACCGGCGGCGACGTTGCGTAAACCTTCTTTAACAATAGCGTGAGCGAGAACGGTGGCGGTAGTAGTACCATCACCCGCTACATCGTTGGTTTTTGAGGCTGCTTGGCGAATTAAAGCCACACCGGTGTTCTCGATATGGTCTTCCAGTTCGATTTCTTTAGCGATGGTGATGCCATCATTGACGATTTGGGGTGCGCCAAATTTCTTTTCGAGGACGACGTTACGACCTTTGGGGCCAAGGGTGACGGCTACCGCTTCGGCCAGGAGATCCATGCCTTTTTCTAAGGCGCGACGAGCATCTTCGTTGTAGATAATAGATTTAGCCATAATGTATCGTTATTCGGGCAAAATAGGGGTTTTCAAGGGTAGATGATTAGGAAACGGCGGCGAGAATGTCTTTTTCGGAGAGGAGAACGAATTCTTCGCCACCAAGTTTGATATCGGTTCCGGCATATTTGGAGTAGAGAACTTTGTCACCCACACCCACTTCCACAGGGGTACGGCTACCGTCATCGTTGCGTTTGCCGGGGCCGACGGCCACGACTTCCCCGATTTGGGGTTTTTCTTTAGCGGCATCGGGAAGGAAAATGCCACCGGCGGTTTTTTCTTCGCTGGGACTAACTTTGACGAAAACTCGATCGCCTAGGGGTTTAACAGTAGTTACGTTGATGCTGACTGCAGCCATGGAATATCCTCCGTTTCTCTTGTATTTGGGTAAGTGTCTTTTCCAGATTAGCACTCTTACCTTCCGAGTGCTAATTTACCGAAATACAAGGCCCCCTGACAACTGCTCGATCGGTACGGGTTTCCGAACTATGGTGTTAAGCTATAAACCCTATTTAGGGTCTGCTGAAAAAGTTTTTCGTGGGGACAGGGTGTGGGGTGTGGGGTGTGGGGTGTAGGTTTTTACCGATTCTCATCTGGTAAATTACCTAATTTTCAGAGAAAAAGTCCCGGAATTTTCCCCCGATCACTCCCAGAACTGGTACTTTTTGATTGACAAAAAGTCTAAAAGTCTTACCCAACAAGGTTTTTAGATTTATTCAGCCAGCCCTATTTATTGACCCTGTTGCATGAGTGCCTGTCCTGATATGTTACCTATACTCAACGGATTTAGTGTAAGCTGTTGTGCAAAAACAAAAGAGTTGAGTGTTTGCGCTCAACTCTTTTGTTTGATTCTATAAAGTGTTATTGTGACTGCCAAAAACTTGCGCTTTTAGTGCATCAATTTCGGCTAATAACTCGCGGCGATTTTCATCCTTGAGCAGATAGCGCCAGACAAACCAACCACTATAAACGATTCCAACTAATTGTAGGATAGGAGCAAGGAGGGGAATATCATCGATCGCATCTAAAACCGCTAGGGTAACTTTCACGGTGACAAAACTCGCTAAAATTGCCACCAGAACGATTAAAGGTTTTTTGTATCCAGAGAAGAAACTACCGATATAATCGGGGACGTTAGCCAGATAGGACATCACCGAATCCCAAACTGGTTCTACATACTCAGACCAAATCTGTTCGGTGCTGCTGCTGCTGCTGCTGGGTTTGCTCAGAGACCCGGGTAAATCCGTTCTAATCGGATTTTGGGTCTCGGTCGGTTGCATTGATTCCATATTAACTGATCCTCATCATAAAGGTTAGACAGTGCGCGAATACGACCAACGGGGGTCAATTTTAACAGACTGATTGACACTCTCGCCGTCAAGCTACGCTGTGACGGGAGATTCTTGCTTCTACTCCTCTTAACTAGACACAATCCGAAGACTATGCCCCCGTCAGACCGAATCCACAAGCGTTTTAGTTTAACGTCTACCGACTGCCCGGCGG
>NZ_JADBTZ010000025.1:0-5181 GCF_020245885.1 Microcystis sp. M165S2
AGGCAAGACCCAACCCTGGACTGCTGGAATAACCAGAAGAGTTAATACTGAGGGAAGCGGGAAACACCACTTGACTCGTAGCAGCAGGGGAGACTGAAACCGTGGGGGCCTCAGAGGATACTGTAGATGGGGAGGGGTTAGAGTTCAGGACTCCTAAGCGAGGGGTTTCCCTCGATACACTTAAATCCCCAGAACCTGTTAAATCAGCTGTGATTGGGAAGGATTGCTCAAAACCCAAAGCATCCTTTAAGGACGGCACATCTATACGCAATGAATTGGAACTTACTTGTGTTGTCTTCATGATTTTGCCTCCCTAATTGTCCGAAAATTAATCGGTCAATTACTTAAGTTTGTTAATTCTTTCTGTTTATGGTTAGGGAAAAAGACAAGCTCAACCTTTCTGCCTTAAGGATAAATTTCTCATCTACTTATGATTATAATATAGACATTTAACAAATAAATAAATTTTTTCTTAAATTAATTTATCCAAGAGCCTGATTAGTCACCGCAATAAGAACAGTATTATTGAGAATTAAAAAACCTAGAGGTATTAAGCTGCCCGTGCATTTAAATTGCTTAAATTGCTGGTTGAGACGCGGTTAAAATGCGTTGCGTAAATGCGTCTTAGCTTACCAGGTCAGGGTTTCTCAATCAACAGAGGAAATACTGAGACTATTTTTCAAAAACTGTGGCCTAATTATAGAAAGGATAATTAAGTGGATAAATCGGCTCTTATCGTTTCTGTGTGGAAGGGAGAAGAATAGGGATAATTTTCCAAAAAATAGTCTTCAAAGCTTTATCTAGCAAGACTTGTACAAATAATAAACACTAATAATATATCAGGTTTATCAGAGACGATGAATGGGTAATATTTGGGGATAAAAATAGTTTTTTATTCAAAAAATGGCAAGCTTTTTCATGTTTCTTTGACTGATTGATGAATTGGCGATATAAATCAGTAATTTCCCTTATTTTTTATTAATTATCAGCCCAATATACACCTCGATATTATTACAATAAAACAACCACCACATTCAAATTACTACCTATTGCTTAAATTAAACCTTCTCCTCACTTCAGTCTGGTTTCTGCGGTTTGATTGCTTGTTATCACCAACTGAAGAAATCTTCCCTTTAGATGAGCCTACTTTTACCTCAATCTGCTTAACCGGAACCGTGGCTAAATTAATCTTTTTTTCCCAAGTTCCCTAGAAAGATTAAGGTAAAAATTAGCTCTATCGGCCTTTAGATTGACTGATCATGGCTATTTACCACTGGTGCGGGGCTATCCTCGCCAATCCAAGCCCTAACTAACTCGTAGCAGAGACCGAGCAGAACCGGCCCGACGAACAAACCGATAATCCCGTAGGCGATCACTCCCCCGAACACCCCTAGCAGAATCACCACCATGGGAATGGGCAGGCCGCGCCCCATTAAGATCGGCTTGAGGAAATTATCCACCAAGGTGGCGGGAATCATCCAGAGGGTAAATAATAGGGCGATGGAATTGGGTAGTGTTACCCAAGCGTGAATGAGCGCCCCCAAGACAATCAAACTGGGGCCAATTTGGAGAATGCCCAAAATTAGGGTGAGGAGAGTTAATAAACCGGCCGCAGGTGTTCCCACCGCTACTAAACCGATGCCGATCAAAAGACTCTGGATAATGGCAACGCCAATAATACCGCGGCTAACATTGCGGACGGTGGAGGCGGTAAGACTGGCCAGCGCGATTCCTCGACCTGGGGCGATCTTTTCCGCTAACCGGTTCATCAGGTGAGTCAGATTTTTAGCCGAGAGGGTCAGTGCCGCCGCAATCAGAATCGAGACGATAAATTTCAGCACCGTCAGACCAGTACTGGTGGCCAGAGAAAGGGAGATTTTCCCCAGTTCTTTTAATTGTGGCTCGAAGCGTTGAAGAAATTGACCCGTGTTATCTGATGCCTGCTGCCAGAGACTGGCAATCCTTTCGCCGATCAGCGGCCAGGTGGCCACATCGGTGGGGGGAGGGGGAATCAGCACCGCACCAGTATCGATATATTCGGCGAGCGTTCGCAGATTACCCGCCAGAACCGCTGCAATGCCACTCACCGGACCGATAATAATCCCTAGAGAAAGTAGGGTGAGCAGAACTGTGGCCAGTTTAGCCCGGCCAGCGAGTAACTTTTTTAACCAGAGAAAGAGGGGATACCAAGCGATCGCTAGAATTGCTCCCCAGAGGATCATGGTTAGGAAGGGACGCAGCAGGGTGAACCCAGCAAATAACAACAGGCCGAGAAAAAACAGCCGGATGACGAGATCGATAATTTTAGCGTCATTTTTCATCAATAGCAATCGCCTTTTGGCTAGATGAGGACATTTCTGCAATTATGGCAGTTTTTCGTTATCGGTAGTGATTTGCTAGTAGTGGTGATCCGTCTTGCTTATCTCGTGGGGATTGTGTAAAGTATTTCCTAATCAAAATAATTGCCCAATAAATCTTTAAAACTGATTCTTTTAGGGTAAATCTCCTGACAAATATTTTTTGGGTCGTTGCAATGCTTGCTTTAAATAGTCTTGAGCGAGTAAAATCGACTAATTTAATCTGTTAACAAGGATGCAGGCAAATTTATTAGAAGTGCGGGGAGCAACCCGTCGATTTGGGGGATTAGTCGCTGTCGATGGAGTTTCCTTTCAGGTACAAAAAAACGAGATTTTTGGCTTAATTGGACCCAATGGGGCGGGAAAAACGACTTTATTTAATCTGATCACTGGTTTAATTCCCCTATCGAGTGGTGATTTAATTTATCAAGGGTACAGTCTGGCGAATTATCGTCCTCACCAGATCGCTCAGGCAGGAATTGCCCGTACTTTCCAGAATTTGCGCTTATTTGGTGAATTATCGGCTTTAGAAAATGTGGCAATCGCTGGTAACATTCACAATAGCTCCAATCTCTGGACGGGAATTTTGGGTTTACCGGTTTCGAGAAGGGAGGAGGAAAAAACCTACAAAAGAGCAGAGGAATTATTAGATTTAGTCGGATTAACCGACCAAAGCAATCGGAAAGCCTGTAATTTAGCCTATGGTGATCAAAGACGCTTGGAAATTGCCCGCGCTTTAGCTTTGCAACCCCAGTTATTACTCCTCGATGAACCGGCAGCCGGGATGAATCCCAGCGAAAAGGGGTCATTAAGTCAGCTAATTCGACAAATTCGTGATAATTTAGCTTTAACTGTCCTGTTAATCGAACATCATGTGCCTTTAGTGATGGGATTATGCGATCGCATGGCCGTGTTAGATTTCGGTAAGTTAATCGCTTTGGGAGAGCCAGCCACAGTTAGGAGCAATCCTGCGGTGATTGAAGCTTATTTAGGCGATGAATAAGGATTTTAGATATAGCAGCTATCTTCATGGTGAGGTACGAAGTTTTCGTTTTGGGGAGCCGGTCGTCAGTTATCTAGGATACTGGGAAGCAGTGCGTCTAATTCTTGGATGGCTTTTTCTCTGAGTTGTTTCACCTCGTTGATTTTGCCTTGTAGGTTATCAAGATAAGTGACGATTTCTTGTTCTAAATCCCAATTTTTACTCATATTCACCCTCACCTGTAAACAAATCATAAAACAAAGAAACCAAAATAATAACCGTTTGCTCTAATTCTATCATCTCCTCAAAATCCCGATCACCAGTAATCAAAAAATCCGCCTCACTAACCCTTGCTAAAGCGATAAACTTAGCATCTTTCGGATCCCTTGTAAAGTCAACATTAACATTAACTTCTATTAACTTTGTGCTATTTTCAATTAAAGTTAACCATTCTGCTTTCTTGGTATCACGTAGTTTTAACTTCTTTCGCTGTAAAACTTCTCTATACTCATCTAAAATTTCCTGTGATACTATCCAATCATAATCAGCATGACTAATAATAAAATTAATCACCTTTTCTGGTTTTCCATCAGCAACCGCCGCAGAAATAAGGATATTTGTATCAATAATAACTCTCATTCTCCTCTCCGATAAGCTTCAATTTCCGCCGCAATTTCTTCATCGGTTAACGGATTATCAGCGTGTAAAGCTTGGGTTTCTTGGCATAAACGCTTAAATTCTTCTGCTAACCTTACTTTTTCAGGATCAATCGGTTTATCCTTATTTTGTTCCCGTTCTTTTCGATACTTCCTAATCTTTTCTTTTAATAAGGCTTTTGCGGATTCTGTCCCTTTAACATAATCAGGTAATATAATTTCATACTCTTGTTCTTCTAATAGCTGAAATGCTTTAGAAATAACCTCTTGATGGGTGTTATATTTACCAGTTTTCAGTTGTCTTTCTAAAAACTGTTCTTGTTCAGGAGTTAACGTAATTTGTATCATAATTACCAAATAGTTTGAAGGTTAGATAAAGCTTGAATAGTCAGATAAATAGATGATTTCAATAATTGATATAGCAGAAACCTTAATCTGACCTTGATTCCCAACGACATTTTATCAGGTATTTAAAGTGGTCAAAGACAATCTTTCATACTTCTTAGAAGAACCATCTTCTCAACTGCTTTGTATTCCCTCAATCTGAGAACTCAAAACCGCTTCTTGACGAACGTACATCGAAATTACGCCATCAAGACGACCTAAAGCTCTGTCTGCATCAGAAAGCAAGCGTCTAAGCTCAGAATCCCTGTTTATCGGCGGATTTGGCGGTAAAGCAGCAGGAATGAAAGCAGTGTAACCTTCAACTTGTTTGATAAATTGACCCGAACGCATAATAAGAACTAACAGTGAGGAATCTTATTTTAGTTTTTGGCTGTTTAGTAAAATAAGATTAAGCTGAATATAACAATAATTGTAACTGCTCGATCGCTTCCTTTAGCCTTTCTACCCCTGCAAACTTACTGGCAATTTCCGTCACCTCTTGGGAAGTGCGGAAGTGGGGAGATTTTCCCAAAACCCTTGACAAATGGCGAGACTTGCTTTAGACTTTATATATAATGGGAATCCGTGCGCCCATATATATAGGGTTTTTGAGGGAAGATAAGAGAGAAAAAAATAGCCTGAAAAACCGGGTTGAGAAGGTATAACTGAACTTCCACCGTATGAATATACTAGCTATGGCTAAAAGTCTTAGAGAGCCTGAGTTAAAGCCATATAATACTAATGGACTACTGGTCACAAACTCCTGAAATCCTTACGCAGATAGGGCTTGAGGCAAAAATGG
>NZ_JADBTZ010000250.1:0-4717 GCF_020245885.1 Microcystis sp. M165S2
AAGTTTCAGTATATCCTACTCTTTCTTGTCTTTCGTACCATGCTTGTGTTCTGACATGGAGAGCTTTATTGTAAACTAATCTTACACAGCCCAAAGTGCGCCGCAATAGCGACTCTTGTTCTGGTGTGGGGTAAAATCGGAACCAATAGGCTTTTTCCATGTCTCACATTTTAGCATATATTTCGTAAATGTGCTAGTATTTAACAGTAAAGCCGTCGTGAAACGACGGGGTTTCAGATCCAAAATTTTCGATGAAGTTGATTAAAATCGAGTCAGGGACGGCTCCTTAGTCCATTCTAATTGGCTTTTTCCCTAAGTTATCAAATTCATCTAGTTTTCTAGAAATCTCGGCCAGAGGCGAAAAAATCAGGGACAATGATATAAATAGAGTTATCAACACAAGTAAAGCAATTATGACTGTAGCCACGACGAACGCCCGAGATATTTTCCGCTCCGCCTACGAAAACCGTTACACTTGGGATGAAGGATTTCCCGGTTACACTGCTGATATTATCCTCACCCAAGGAGAGGAAGTCCATACGGGCAAAATTCAAGTTAATGCTGATTATACTGTGGAAGTAACGGGCATTGATGACGAGAAAGTGCAAGAAAGTATCTATAATCAAATGCGCGATATTGTTACTCACCGCAAAAGAGGCAATTTTGAGGGTTCCCACGGCAAAAACCAGTTTAATTTCGGGGAAGATGATCCCACCGGTGCGGTAGAAATTCTTGTCACCGGCGATGCTATGGGGTCTAATTATAAAGTCCGCGGCCAGGAAATCTGTCAAGTCAGTCGAGTCATGGGACCGATGGCTTTTACTATTAATACCGAGGAAAGTCTCGATACGGGGGAAGGTTATATTTCTATTCGCTATAATGCCATTTTCCGCAATGCCAAAACCGATGAATTAAAGGGAAAACGTGACTTTAAGGAAACCTACGAAAAAATCGGTAATTATTATTTACCCTCCTGTCAAGTGATTAATGCAATCGACGCCGGGGGCGAAAAATCCACCACAGAATTCACTTTTATCAATCTGCAGCTTTTACAATCTTAAGGGTTATTCCCGCCCAAAAAGCGTTAGGATCGAGGTAACTACACTGTAATAAATCTCTGACCAGAGGCTGATTATGTCTTTAACACTGACCCCCAATAACGTCGAACAAGTCTTAGATGAAATGCGCCCCTACCTGATGTCCGATGGTGGTAACGTGGAATTAGTCGAAATCGACGGGCCAGTCGTCAGACTGCGTCTTCAAGGAGCTTGCGGTTCCTGTCCCAGTTCCACCGTAACCCTGAAAATGGGCATCGAACGTCGTCTCCGGGAAATGATTCCCGAAATTGCCGAAGTCGAACAAGCTTTCTAAATCTTGGGTTAATTAATTCTCACCACCGCCCGATTGACTAAGTTAAATTAGCGATCGGGCATAATATTGATTATATATTTTTTTCTGCAAGATTGATAAAATTACAGAATTAATTAAGATAAAAAGTATCTTTTTTAGCCAATTAACCAGACAATTAAGCATTAACATATACTTGAAAATTTTTATTAAAACTCAAAAATTATGACGGAAAATATCCCCACCATTGTGGTCATGCACGGCGACCAAACTGGAGAAGAACTATTACTAGAAGCCCTGAGAGTATTGCAACCCTCGATAATTCGTCAACCGCTTAACTTTGCCGATTTTGATCTTAGTTTAGCCCAGCGTCGCCAGAGTAACAATCAAGTGGTTTATGAGGCCGCCGAAGCGACTCTCAAAACCGGATTAGCCCTCAAAGCTGCTACTATTACCCCAGAAATCAAAGGAGATGTGGGCAGTCCCAACGCTATTTTAAGAGAAGCAATGAATTCTCAGGTAATTCTCCGCATCGGTCGCCGTATCCCCGGTATTCGTCCAATTGGGGGCGTTTATTCTCCCATTGCCATTGTCCGCATGGCCGTTGACGATGCCTACGGGGCCAAAGAATGGCGAGAAACCACGGCCACCGGCGATGAAATTGCCTATCGCACCTCGCGCATTTCTAGGGCTACCAGTCGCGCTGTGGCCGAGTTTACCTTTCAACACGCCAAAAAAACCGGGGCGCGGGTATTTGGCGGCCCAAAATTCACCGTCAGTGCCACCTACGAAGGAATGTTTAAAGAGGAATTAGACGCGGCAGCCCAAAGACATCCGGAAGTACGTTATCAACCCCTGTTAATTGATGCAACTTTTGCCCTACTTTTACAAACCGACGGCGAAGCTTTGGTGATTCCGGCACTTAATCGCGATGGCGATTTATTATCGGATTTTGTCTTGCAACTCTATGGCAGTATTGCCGGGGCCGAAAGTTTAGTTTTGGGATTTGATGAGGAGACTTTAGCGGTTAAAACTATTATGGCAGAAGCTCCCCACGGCACAGCCCCCGCTTTAGAGGGCAAAAATATTGCTAATCCCATGGCGATGATTTTAGCCTCGGCAGCTTTGTTAGGTTATATCGAAACTAGCGAAGCGCGCAAGGCTTCTCGGGCAATTTATGAAAGTGTCTTTGAAACTATTCACGAGGGCAAAAAAACCCCCGATTTAGGGGGACAAATGACCATGAGTGAGTTTACCGATGAGGTGATTCGTCGCGTGGTCAGTAAGTTAGAAGTTTGGTCTGCTTTGGGGTAAACGAACTCATCTGATTGCTATCTTAACAGGAGTTTGAAGAAAAGCTAATCCCAAAAAATAAGAATTGTTGCAAAGGCCTTGCTTTTGTTTGTTTTGCGGAGAAATAACGGCTACCTTTGAAGTGTGTAACAGAGTCCCTTTGCAGGATTAGGATAAGAACAATGAAACTACAAACTTTGACAAAAACTCTGACCATTGCTCTGATTGGTGTAGGAGCTGCCTTGACCTTACAATCACCGAGCCAAGGTGCAGACGATCCTCTATTCATTTGTGATCCGGACTCCAGAGGGGTTCCCACAACTTACTATATTGGTAGGGGGGATAAAAGACCAATTATTTATTGGAAACGTGAAATATTTAGTGATGCTGGCTATCCTCCCCAACTCCGGTGCGAACAAGTAACTGGTCGATTCAACAGATTATCTGAACGGGAACCCAATGGGATTGAAATCATCACGACGGGCTTTTTGAACGGTTTGCCCGTTGTTTACTCTCCTGCTAGTGGTCGTGACCGTCCTAGTTCTTCAAACTTATTATTTACACTCTCAAAAGGCGAAGATGCTGTAAGGGTTGTGCAAGGGCTATTCGATTTGCGGGCAGGAAGAACTGCTAGTGGTTCTAATCCTAAACCACTATCGGAAAGTTCTGCCGATGGAAAAACAATTACCATCGACTTTCAAAATTTTCTGCGTAATGTTGCCCCTGAAAATAGCCCATCTTCAGGTAGTTCCGCTGGCGAGACTCCAGCGACAACAACCCAACCCAACCAATCTCCTTCTGGCGGTTCTCGCTGGTAAACGAGTTGTGATCGTTTCTTCTGTGATAGACTTTTCTGATGACTAAACAAGGCTCGGTTTTCCTGGCTTCGCTTGTTCAAACAATTATCTAAATATCTAAAATAGATAATAAATACTCACAAGTAGGAACAAAAATCCAAATAAACTCGACCTGCTAGGGATTCAGTTAGTCGTAGATCGCATGAAATATTTTTGCAAGATATCTGGCACCTGTGCTGGCATTTTACTCGTGGGGGGACTGCTGGCACAGTCCCTTCATCCCAAGACCGTTGCTTGGGAGGTTAACTCAGACAGTGGTTCCCGTCAGTCAAGTACAAGTGAAAAAGCATCAGAACAGCAATTGCATCAATTAGCCCGCGCAATTACTGTGAAGATTTTATCGAAAGAAGGATCAGGATCGGGAATTTTAGTTCGTAGAGAAGGCCAAGTTTATACGGTTCTGACCAACCAGCACGTTCTTGAACAAGCTTCTGACAACTATTATCGAATCCAAACTCCTGATGGTCAAATTTATCAGGCAAAAGTGTTAAATTCCATCAATTTTGATGGTAATGATTTGAGCCTATTGTCTTTTCACAGTTCTCGAACCTATTTGATCGCCTCATTCGGGGATTCGTCGAATATAAGAGTGGGTGATGCCGTATTTGCAGCCGGTTTTCCTTTTTTTCAAGAGCGTCGTGATCAAAATAGCGGGTTTATCCTGACGACTGGTCAAATTTCGATGTTGAGTGACCAGACATTTGACGGTGGTTATCGCATCGGCTATAACAATCGTATTGAAAAGGGAATGAGTGGGGGTCCCTTGCTTAATGACCAAGGTCAGGTAATTGGTATTAATGGACTTGATGCCAGTCCGGTTTGGGGGAATTCCTATACTTTCAGTGATGGCTCGGTGGCTTCAAAATTTCTCAAAAGACAGATGAATCAATTTAGTTGGGCTATTCCTAGCCAAACTCTCTGGCAGTTGGGGCTAAAATTCTCGGATCACCCTTCTTGATCGCCATTCACTCCATTGCAATTTTCTCCCCCGCAAACAGGAAACTCATTTCCCACACCACCATCTAGAGAGCGCAATATCTGGTCGGGATGGCATCGGTGAAACCAAGCCGTTATCCTTATATTAGGGTTTGCTGAAAAAGTTATTGAAAAGCACAGGTCTCTTAATCAATGATTTCACTTAGCTACAAGCATAAGCTTTAGTTGTTGATTAGTTTCTAAGTCATAACTTATTGTCATCATTGACCGAGAAAAAGTGCGGT
>NZ_JADBTZ010000251.1:0-3024 GCF_020245885.1 Microcystis sp. M165S2
TTGATAGGAATACCCTAAGCCTAGATAAGCCTGAAACTTTCTCAAACTAATATCGTGATCACCTCTAAAATAAGGTTTACCGTTGACCAGAAATCTTTCGATAGGATAGCAGTGCAAAAGCAGTAAACTTTGAGTAACCGTGCCGAAAAGAAACTGTTCAAATACTCGACAATAATCCTTAAACTGCTCTAATTCCAGAATTTCTCTTAAGTTTAGCTCCTTAACTGCGATTCTATCCTGGGTGGTGATTCGGTAGTAGTGATGGCGGCTTAATCCTTTGCTTTGCTGTGCATTGTAGTCATGGATAAAATACCAAAGGGTTCCCCAACGTGATTCTCCATTTTTTTAGAGAAAGATAGACTCTGTCTCACCAGCCGAGAAATCCTTTGTCGAAAGGTATTATTTAATCTTTCAATTTGGGAGAGTCCGGTCTCTGGATTCTTAATGGAGACATTGAGAATCTAAGCTGTCTCGTTGAACAAGGAATTTCCGATAGTGATAGGTCAAGAATCCCCCGTCACAGCGTAGCTTGACGGTGGGAGTATGTCAAAACTTGCGCTCGAACTCGATAAAATTCGTGAGGAGTATCTAGAATGATAAAATAGGTGAAGTTCAAAGCATCATTGATTAGCTATGACCACAACCTACAAGGTAGAAATTTCTCATTTAGGAACAACACAAACGATCGAAGTTAGGGAAGATCAAACTATACTACAAGCGGCCTACGATGCGGGAATCGACTTACCCAGTTCTTGCAATGCGGGCGTATGTACTACCTGTGCCGCTCAACTTTCCCAGGGTAGCGTCGAACAAAGTGATGGCATGGGATTATCCCCCGACCTGCAAAAAGAAGGCTATGCTTTGTTATGTGTGGCCTATCCTCGCTCGGATATTAAACTGGAATCTGGCAAGGAAGAAGTGGTTTATCAACGTCAATTCGGAAAACCCTAGGCCAAACTGGGGTTAAGATGACAAATTTTCGGGGGTTTCCCCCCAAAAAACCAGATTTTGAGCCAATCAGACCAGCAAATCCTAACCAATAGCTGAATGCTGACTACTCAGGGAGAACTTTTGCTCTCTACCCTTGAGGGCCGCTTTCATGAAACCATAAAAGAGAGGATGAGCTTTATTGGGACGGGAGCGAAATTCGGGGTGAAATTGGGTAGCAATAAAGAAAGGATGTTTTGGTAGTTCGATAATTTCCACCAAACGACCATCAGGAGAAGTGCCACTCACCAGATAACCAGTCTCGAAAAAGAGACTACGATAGGCATTATTGAACTCGTAACGGTGACGATGGCGCTCATAGATAACCTCTTGACCGTAGAGGGAGAAAGCTAGACTATCGGGATTTAAACGACAGGGATAGAGACCTAAGCGCATTGTTCCCCCTAAATCTACCACATCTGCCTGTTCTGGCAGTAAATTAATCACCGGATTCGGTGTATCTTCTTCAAATTCGGAACTATTAGCCCTTTCTAATTGGGCCACATTGCGACCCCATTCGATAATCGAACACTGCATCCCTAAACAGAGACCCAAGAAAGGAATATTATTGACCCTAGCATACTCGATCGCCTTAATTTTGCCATCCACACCCCTAATACCAAAACCACCGGGTACAACAATACCGTCAACACCGCTCAAATGAGCTTCGGCCGAATCATTATCCACATCTTCAGCACTTACCCAACGCAATTCTATCTCGCTATCAAGGGCAATAGCAGCGTGTTTGAGGGCCTCTACCACCGAGAGATAAGCGTCCCCCAACTGCACGTATTTACCCACGATAGCTATCTCTAATTTTTGACCGGGGGATTGCATCTGTCGGATGAGATTTTCCCACTCCTCCAGATGGGGGTATCGGGGACCCAGGTTTAATAATTCTAGGGTTTGTTGCGCTAATCCCTCTTTTTCCAGATTGAGGGGAACTTCGTAGATACTGCTGGCATCCTGAGCGGTAATCACCGATTCCACCGGCACATCACAGAAAGCTGAGAGTTTTTCTTTTAACCCCGGTTGTAGGGGTAGATGACAACGACAGACTAACACATCCGGTTGAATGCCGATCGATCTTAATTCCTTGACCGAGTGTTGCGTCGGTTTAGTTTTCATCTCCTTGGCGGCCGGAATCCAAGGAATTAGGGTAACGTGCATATAAACTACGTTATTTCGACCCACATCCTTCCTAAATTGCCTAATTGCTTCTAAAAAAGGCAAAGATTCGATATCTCCCACCGTACCACCAATTTCTGTGATGACAATATCGGGGTTGGTATCTTTGGCCACCCGAAGAATCCTTTCCTTGATTTCGTTGGTAATATGGGGAATTACCTGCACAGTTCCCCCCATATAAGCACCACGACGCTCTTTATTCAATACCGCTTGATAAATCGAGCCGGTAGTCACGCTATTGAGACGGGAGAGTTCCGTATCGGTAAAACGTTCGTAGTGGCCAAGGTCGAGGTCGGTTTCGGCCCCATCATCGGTGACAAATACCTCTCCGTGTTGAAAAGGACTCATCGTACCTGGATCCACGTTGATATAGGGGTCTAATTTCAGAATTGAGACGGAATAATCCCGACTTTTCAACAATCTTCCTAAACTAGCGGCGACAATTCCTTTCCCAATACTGGAGACGACTCCCCCGGTGACAAAGACAAATTTACTCATAAAATTTTTCCTGCGATCGATTATACCCGGCAAGGGGTGAGAGTTTTCGGGATGCGGCGGTGTCATTTTCCCAGATTTCATTTTGACATCCTCGCCGCCGTAAAACGGACGGCGATTCCTCACCACGCCACTTTTTTAGAATGGTCGCTGAATGGGGTTGACGCGACCCGGGATGCTGCTTCTTTAACAGAAGTCTTACGCTTTCCGACCCGTCCGTTTAAAGTCTCCGAATGTCCTCCGGCGACCTTGATATTTACCGCAGCGTTTACATCTCGATCATGAAAAGTGCCACAGAAAAGACATTCCCACTCACGGATATTTAACGCCTTTTTCCCGCCGATATTCCCGCAA
>NZ_JADBTZ010000252.1:0-2503 GCF_020245885.1 Microcystis sp. M165S2
GGTCGAGGGAATCAACAATAAACTTAAACTAATAAAACGAAGAGGCTATGGCTTTAGAAACTTTCGGAATTTTTGGGTTAGAAGTATGTTATCTTGGCATCTTGTCTGTTGATTTAGCATAAAGAGTAACGAAGAGCCGAATTATTTTTAATAAATTCCTAAGAAAAGATAAATATTGCGAAGTGTAAATTTAAATATTCTCAACTATTAAAGCTTGTTTTATATAAAAAACTTATAAAAAGTTGTAATTTTTACTGACTGATTACTGATTACTGATGACTGATGACTGATGACTGAATTGATTCTGAGGGAAACTTTAAACAGGAGTGACAACTGCTGTTAAAGCCGCCGTAACCGCGTCCATCGGTTGATTACCGTCGATATGGTTAAGAGTCCCTTTTTGGCTGTAATAATCTAAAACGGGGGCAGTTTGGTCGATATAAACCTGTAGGCGACGGGAGATCGTTTCTTTAGTATCATCTTGACGACCGCGTTGCATGAGACGCTCAATTAAGACCGTATCTGGTACAGCCAAATTAACCACATAGGTGTAACTATCGGCCAATTCTTCCAGTAATGCGTCTAAAAAGCTCGCCTGTGTCACCGTGCGGGGAAAACCGTCAAGAATCCAACCCTTAGCACTGTCAGGCTGTTTTAAACGTTCCTGAATTAAACCTAATAACAATTCATCGGGGACTAATTCGCCCTTTTCCACATAAGCTTGTGCTTGCTGACCAAGTTCTGTCTTCTCTGTAATTGCTTGACGCAAAATTTCACCGGTAGAAATATGGGGAATCGTCAGAGATTCCGCTAATTTTGCCGCTTGGGTCCCTTTTCCCGATCCGGGCGGTCCCAAAAATATCACACCGATCCGTTTGCTCATGGATTAAATATAGGGTTTTAAGGGAAAAAATAACCAGTAACCGCTAAAAGGTCACTGGTTAACTATCTAACTACTGTTTAATCATGTCCTCATAGCGTTGAGACATGACATAGGTTTGAATTTGTTTGGCGGTATCGATCGCCACCCCCACCAGAATTAACAGGGAAGTTGCCCCCAAACCGCGAAAAGTGGTGACACCGGTAGCGCTTTCTACTACAGTCGGCACAGTAGCCACCAAACTTAAAAAGAGAGCGCCCAAAAGGGTGAGACGATTCAGCACCCCTTCCAGATAATTAGTAGTAGCGGTTCCCGGTCGAATCCCCGGAATACTGGCCCCCATTTTTTTCAGGTTTTGGGACATATCTTTGGGGTTAACGATCAGGGAAGCGTAGAAGAAACTAAAACCGAGAATTAGTAAGCTATAAAAAGCCACATAACCCCAACTATCGGGACGCAGGGCATTAACCAACTGGACTAAAACCTGACCGACCGGGTTATCCGTGGGTAAAGCTTGCACCAATTGGAAAGGTAACACCAAAACTGCCGAGGCGAAAATAATCGGCATCACGCCCCCTTGATTGAGTCGTAGGGGTAGATAACTGGTTCTTTCCCGATAGAGACGACGACCGACCTGACGACGGGCAGAAACAATCGGAATCCGACGGGTTCCTTCCTGAACAAAAACAATGCCGATAATCATCACCAAGAAAACCAGCAAGAGAATCACCACTTGAGCGATCGCTTGTCGGCCACCCTGTTGAGCAAAAGTAATCGTATCACCGAGGGTTTTCGGTAAAACAGCGACAATATTCACAAAAATCAGCAAAGATGCTCCATTTCCCAGACCGCGTTCCGTAATCAGTTCCGAAATCCACATCACGAACATAGAACCGGCCACTAAAGCGAGAACCGTAGCAGCGATCGAGGGTAAAGTTCCGTCCACAACGCCGTTAGCCACCAATAAACCGAGAGTAATGCCGATACTTTGAATAATTGCCCAACCAAAGGCAATATAACGGGTAATTTGGGCAATTTTTCGCCGTCCTGCTTCTCCTTCATTTTTCTGTAAATCTTCCAAAGAAGGAAGGGCAGCGGTGAGCAGTTGCACGATAATTGAGGCGTTGATATAGGGAAGAATGCCGAGGGCAAAAATCCCTAACGTCGATAATCCTCCCCCGGTAAACAGGTCAAGGATTCCCAACGCGGCGTTACTTTGAATAATTTCTGCTAATCTTGCCCGATCCAAACCGGGTATCGGTACAAACATCCCAAAACGGAGCAGAATCAGTAAACCCAATGTAACCAACAAGCGACCGCGTAAACCGGCCGCCTGTGCCATTTGCATAAACGTTTCCTGTGCCGTGGGAGCCTTATCACGACTGACGACCATTAACAGTTACCTCTAGTGCAGTTTTTTTATGGGAAAAAGTAATCGAGGGGGAAAACTTTCTCGATTTTTTTAAGATTTCCCCTGTCTTTATTTTGACATCCTCACCGCCGTAAACGGACGGTGATTCCCAAACCTCACGATTTAGGTTTCTGCTTCTTTCCCTTGCGGGGTTCCGCACCTGCCTTAACAGATTTACTCTGTTCTGGTCTTATGGTCGCTCTACAGACTGA
>NZ_JADBTZ010000253.1:0-2619 GCF_020245885.1 Microcystis sp. M165S2
ACACATATATAGTTTTGTTTTTGACCACGATGACCATTTTTATTGATGTGGTCACTTTTACATTCTGGACATTTCATCGTTTTTTTTCCTTCATTGAGTTTCTATCTATTTTGCCTTCTCATCTCTTTATCTGACAACGCCCTATTCTCAGCTTCGTACCTCATCATTAAGATAACTGCTATAGGAGAAAGGCTGTAAATCTGTTCTCATCCCCTTTTAAGCCGCAAAAAAGCTCTTTAACCGTTGTCGCAGCCAAGAGACGGGATTTTTCAGGTCTTCCGAGTCTAAAAGCCCCATTTCTCGCAATTTCTGCTGACATTCGCCCAATTCCTCTTGACGTTGGGTGAGTGCCTCAGTGAATTCCTCCGCTAGAGCCGGATAAGTAGTGATAAGATGCTGAAACCCCTGACGATCGAGCAAAAATAACAAGGTTTCCCCCACTGCTTGCATAGTGGTGGGATAGGGAACCTCTAACATTAACGGTAATTCCCCAAAATATTGACCTTTATTAAAAGTAAAAATTTTACGACTGATTTTATCGTTTTCATAAAAAGCATCCATTTGTCCCTGCAAAACAATACAGAAATAATTAGTTCTTTCTCCCTGTCTAATTAAAATATCCCCGTCCTGGAGATGTTTACGACAACCCATTTCAATTAATACACGCAATTGCAGATCGTTAAAATGTTTAAAGTAACTCACCTCCAATAACATTTCTTTTAACGATAGCGGTTTTGAAGGTTTAACTATCTCCTGATCCTGTTCCTTAACTGCCTCAAAACTGTCGGTATTATGCAACCATAACTCTCGCTGGGGAAAAGGAATCGTTATGCCCCGATGACGCAGATTATGCTCGATAATGAAGTGTAGGGAACTTCTCAGAAAAACGGCCTGTTCGACTTTTTCCACCCATACCCACAACTCAAAATTTAAAGCACTATCACCAAAACCGTTAAAAATCACCTTGGGAAGCGGATTAAAGGCAATTTCTACCGACATATAGGCTGATTGCAGCAGAATTTCCGTCACTATCAAAGGATCTGTACCGTAGGCAACTCCTACCGGCACAATGACTCGAATGCGCGAGTCGGGATAATGCCAATTCTGGACGCGATTGCTAGTTAAGATTGTGTTAGGAACGATTAACTCTGCACCATCAACAGTGCGAATGGTGGTGGAACGAATCGATATTTCCCGGATATAACCCTTTGTTTGCTCAAATTCGATAAAATCGCCCACTTTTAACTTGCGTTCCACCAACAAAGTTAAACCACTGGTGAGATTTTTGGTTAACTCCTGCAAACCGAAACCGATACCCACCCCCAAACCACCGGCTAAAACAGCGATCGAAGCGAGATTGAATCCAGTCAATTGTAGGGCGATAATATAACCAAAAGCCCCAAAAGCAAAACTAGCCAGAGTTGCGATCGCTTCTCGATTACCTTCATCAAAACCGATACTTTTCAGCAGACGATTTTTTAGTAAACTTTTAAAAGCGATCGTCAGACAGGTGACAAGAACAAACAGTACAAGAATACTAATAATCCAACCAAGAGTGATGGAAACTCCCCCAGCGCGCCAAAGGGGAGTGTTAAAAAAGGGCGTTAACCAAGCTGAGGGAGAGAAAGTCATCGCTAAAGTTTAGATTTGATAGGGATTACCCAAGCGATCCACAAAAACATTGTAATCTAAGGGTAAACGCCCCGGATTAAGCCGCGGTTCCGCCGCGTAACCGATGGGAACGACAACAGCGATCGCTAGATGGGGATGATCGGCAGCACCAATCACAGCTTTTACCTTGTCCTCGATCCAACCGTTGAGAAAACAACTAGATAAACCGAGACTTTCAGCAGCCAAAACCAGATGAGTAGCGGCGATCATGGCATCCTTAATCGCGTATTCCCGGGTTTTTTCGCCCAAATCCTTTTGAAATCCCGGGATAGCCTGTTTAAAATATTTTACCGTGCCTTCGTTCCAAGCACCCGTACTGAGAGCCTGTTCATAGATGGGGGTTAGATCTCCTCCTCCTGCGGCAGCATCGGCAGCGAAAACAAAAGTAACCGGCGCTTGGATAATTTGCTTTTGTCCCCAAGCGGCCTCGGCTAAAGCGGCCTTTTGTGCCGGCTCTTGTACTAAAATAATTCGCCAATCTTGGATGTTGAAGCTACTAGGTGCGGCAACGGTTAATTCTACTAGGGTTTTTAGCAGTTCTGGGGCGATCGGATCGGTGGTAAAAGTTTTAATAGAACGACGTTGATTAATCGCCGTGGGAACATCGAGAGGCAAGGTCATAAAGTCAGTTGATCGAGTTACATATTTCTAATTATTATAGGGTCAAGCTATCAGCCTCAGCCTTCGGTGTGACCGAAAATTTGGGTACAAGCCCCGCCATGCCCGCGCAGGGTCGGGCGGCTTTTAAAATATTAAGTTGCCATTTTATTTCCTTTGTGCTAAAATATTGATACTCAGTCAAGCATTGTCAAAATGTTTGTACTAGAATACAAAGTTAAGCCAAAACCTAATCAGATAGAAGCCATTAATGAGGCAATACGGACAACCCAATTTGTTCGGAATAAAGTTCTGCGTTATTGGATGGATAATCGGGGTGTTGGCAAAACA
>NZ_JADBTZ010000254.1:0-8102 GCF_020245885.1 Microcystis sp. M165S2
ATTTTGGCCGCAGGACTTGCGGTGTCAGTCTGTAGAGCGACCATAAGACCAGAACAGAGTAAAACTGTTAAGGCAGGTGCGGAACCCCGCAAGGGAAAGAAGCAGAAACCTAAATCGTGAGGTTTGGGAATCACCGTCCGTTTACGACGGTGAGGATGTCAAGGCTGACGACAATGTTTAATAATAGTTAGGGGTGTTTCTTGACGTTGGACGGCATGAATTGTCGGACAATGGGGGAAAGCATAATAATCGGGGTCGGCGGCCTTTCCCCAAGGAAAGTCATCGGCATTTTGATCAAGCCATTCCATCCCCTCCTTGAGACTTAATCCCCGGTAATCGGTTTCCTGTTGACCTTGGGCCGCTTTTAAGTCCCGAAAATTAATGCTGCCAGGGGTTGAACGAGAGTTAAAAAGGGTTTGCAGGATGCGAGGGAAAGTTTTCAAAGGCTTTCCTATTGCTTGCCGGACTTTTCGGGTTTAACCTCCGTCACACGCCAACTGAGTTTTAAATTCATCCAGAAGTTCCAAACGGTAACTATAGCGATCGCTATTAAGTTAGCAATATAGCGATTAATATCTAAGACATTGAAGAAAAAGTTTAAGAGCAGGACGTTGAGGATCAAACCGGCCAAACAAATAAGATTAAATTTAAGAAAACGTTTGAAACGCTGCTGCCACTGATTTTGGCCGGTGGACAAATCGCCAAAAGTCCAGCGATCGTTCCAGAGAAAATTATTAATAATGGCCACCTCGGCGGCGATAATCTTACTGCGAGTTACTCCCCAAGCGAGGGTGGTGGGATCGCTGAGGAGATAAAAGATAGCCATATCGACGAATACGCCACTAAACCCGACTAAACTAAAGCGAAGAAAGCGATCGAGGGGGAATTGCCAACGTCTTTTCAGACGACCAACGCGACCACGAGAACGTAATTTCAGCAGATGCAGAATATACTCGATGTACTGTTTCCAAGTGACTTTGCTTTCGCCGTCTTGACGCTCTTGGAAAACGTAACCCACTTCGGCGATCTGGTCGATATTGCCGCGGCCGATAACTTCGAGGAGAATTTTATAGCCCATCGGGTTTAAGATCGGGCCAGCGATCGCTTGTCGATTAACCATGAAATAGCCACTCATCGGATCCGATACCCGTCCCACCACGTTAGGCAGAATGACTAATCCCAACAGCTGCGCCCCCCGGGAGAGGAAGCGTCGAGTTAGACTCCATTCGCTGACTCCACCCCCTTCCACATGGCGACTAGCCAGGGCGAGATCGGCTCCGGCTCTGGTTTGCTCGAATAATTTTAATAACACTTCCGGGGGATGTTGTAAATCGGCATCGATTACCCCAAGGATGTCGCCCCGTGCCACTTGCCACCCCCGTACCACTGCCGAGGATAAACCTTTTTCTCCCTCCCGGCGCAGCACTCGCAGCTGGGGATATTCAGGGATTAAAGACGCGGCGACTTCCCAAGTGCGATCGGGACTATTATCATCGACAACGATCAGTTCGTAATCGTTGGGCAGGGCTTCGTCGAGTATTTGACTGAGAATGTTGACTAATTGAACGATATTTTGCCGTTCATTGTAGGTGGGAATGACTAGAGACAGGCTGAGAGGATAATTTTTTTCTTCTTCTAGGTTGCCGTCGTCCGGGGGAGGAGGAGATAAAGGTATCTGTAGATCTCCTGTGGGGGGAGTTAAGAAAAGATGAGACTGCTGTATCTTCATGAAAAATTTGACCTCACTCGCGGTTGATTTAGCTACAGACGCACTGACAACGGCAGAAGATTCTGAATACTTTTGGCCCTTTGGAACCTAACCTATTGAACCATACCTTTGTCGTCTCTTGGGCGCACACAAGCATTGATTAACCGGTACTATCGGCCATGACTCGTAAACCCAAGACACTGTGGTGTTGATCGGGAAGGCAAAAGGTGCGATTGGCACTGCGTAGGTGCCTAGCTTCATCCCCCCAACTGCCCCCTCGCACTAAACGGGCGGAACGATAACGGGGCTGCAAGCGATTATCCCTGTCTAACCAAGCACTACCATCCAGGGGCGGGGTTCCCTCGTAATTCCGGTGCCAGCTATCGGCGCACCATTCGCCCACGTTGCCGTGCATATCGTAGAGACCGAAATTATTGGGGGCGAAACTGCCCACCGGGGTAGTTCTAGCCAGATAGGAGCTGCTGGGTTCTTCGGCGTAGGGATCATAGACGGCAAAGTAATTGGCGCGCTCGCTGGTGAGGGTTTCCCCGCAGTAAAAGGGGGTGGTTGTACCGGCGCGACAGGCGTATTCCCAGCGTGATTCACTCGCTAGTCGGTAATCTTTGCCGGTGGAGCGGGAGAGTCGTTGACAAAATTCGATCGCCTCGTACCAGGAGACTCTCTCTACGGGTAAGTTATCGCCTTGGAAAAAGGAGGGCGCCGGGTTGAGTTCGAGATTAATTTTGGGCAGTTGCGCGATCGCTCGCCACTGTGCTTGGGTGATCGGGTATTTGCTCAGAAAAAAGGCCGCCGTCGTCAGGGAATTTTCTGGTTTTTCACTGCTAGTATGATCGCCTCTTTCCTCATTTTTTGAGCCTCGTAGAAAACTGCCCCCCGGAATAGCCACCATCTCTAGTTCGCTGCCGTTGCCTAGGGGTTCGCGCCAGGAACGAGCGCTACCCTGACGGCGATCGATAATTTGCCCTTGACGATCAACGGTGACTGTTTCAAAGCTATATTCTGTCAACTGGAGATTTTGCGGATTTACCGGGCGAATTTGCCGCAAAAATTCTTCTATTTCCTCTATATTCTTTGCAATAGCCTGGTTTTGGTCGGCAGAGTAACTGAGCCGAGAGGAGAGAAGGGTAGTTAGTCCGGCACTTCCTCCGGCTAGGGCTGCTAATTTCAGCAAGCTACGTCGGTTTAAGAGGGGATTAGGGCTATAGTTCATATTTTTAGGGAACTGGTCTGATATTTAGGCATTTCTAATCTTGATAGAAACGACTTTTTACTAAACAATAGGCTCTTTCATCGCCGTCACGACTGGCGGGATCGGAGTTTTCGGTATTACCTACTGTTATATAATCGCAAATTTCCCAGCCAGTTCGCTGTAAAATTCGGCGTAACCCGGCATTAGAAAAAATCCAATAGTTAGTAGAATCATTATTTGCTTCTAGTTCATCGAGTAAATAGGCTAGAGGAATCGCGGAAAGATCGACTCGATTAGCGGCATTACTCACCGTATTAAACTTAGTGACGCGGGTGCTAATCAGGCAATAATTGGCAGATTTTGCTAGGGTTTCGAGGGCATAGTAGGGATTTTTGAGATGGTATAAAATTCCTAAGAAGATGACTAAACTATAGCTTTTTTCGGGAAGCAGAAACTGGGAATCTAAGTTAACATCATGAATCTCCACAGAGGAAGAAAGAGCGGTTTTGAGCAGTTTAACCCCTTGCAGAAGATTAAAGTTAGTAGGAGCGTAGTCCACTACCTGCACTTTACAGCCCAAAGATTCCAGAAAAAACGCCAGATCCCCATCGGCACAACCAATATCAACAATCGGTTTTTCCGAGATTAATTCCAGTAGAAAACGGTTTTTACCCGTTAATAGTAATTCGAGAATCTCGAAGCAGGTTAAAGTGTTGTAAGGATACCAGCCAAAATTGTCGGGAGCCAGTTTTTCTTTTTCGGCATCTAATTGGACTCGAAACTGGCGGGCTTTATTTTTGATTACGCTAATATCGAGAAGTTTCGGACTAATTTCTTGCAGTTCGGGAATGGTTAAGGATAACTGACCTAATCTTTCATAAATAGCGTTTTTTTCCCGAATCATTTCTTGTTTTTCTTGATTCAAACTCTTCAGATGATCTTTGAGAGAATCTCGTTCTTCAATTAAAGTCTCTCGTTCATCAACTAAGCGAGGATATTTCCAGAACTTAAGATATTTCTTGATTTTCATCTATCAATAGGGAGGAATTAATTTTACTAAGTTAGTCTAGGGAGGTCTGGCTGTTGGATATTTTTGCCGAAACCACCCTAATAATACCCTCGATCGGGATCATTTGTCAAGATATTTACCAAAATTTTTGAGTTTTAAAGTCAGCTTATTATTGGCTTTTATCAAAATTAAGCTGAGAATTTTTGCAGATGATTTATTTTTAAGTATTATAGATTTGGGGTAACTTCCTTAGAGAAAAATTGACCTCCTGACTCCTCTAATTCTACCCGTTACTAATGATTAGTGGCGATAATTTTAAAATATTTGGAGAAATCTCGACAATGGGGACAGTATTCAATCAAAACAGTGAATGTTAGGGAAATTAACTAGATATAGAAAGAGCTAGTATAGGTGTTTAGACCGTGGAGCGATCGAGTTCCGTGGTGGAGAATTTCCCGGGCATTCAGTCCAAACCAAGCCTCATCTCCGTGCAATCCGGGGAAAGAGGAGAGGTTGACGAGCATAACAAAAAGTATGTAGATTAAAATTAGAAACATTAGGTAAATTAGCCAGATTTTAACTTTTTTCATGATCGAAGTTATCTCGCTTACATAATTAACTTTTTTTCGGCTTTTTAGACTTATTTTTGACAAATTCTGCAAGTTTGTCTAAAGATATATTATCTTACTCGCCAGCTTCTTTGAGATACTGATTGATATGATAATTCGGGTTAACTTGGCAAGAATTCGAGCGCCTGTAAACGCAAGTTCCGTTAAAGCATTTCTCCCGTTGATAATCTCCGACCGCGGCAGTGTCTTGGTTAAACAATAGATAATTAAAATAAGGTTGTAGTTCCTCGAAATTTTGGTTATCTTTGAGGAAATAAATCGGCACATCTTGGTGTAAGTAGGCGTATCCCCCCGTGTACTGCCACGCCAATCCTTTTACTCCTAAACCGCACAGTTTTTTCTCGCTACTTAAATACTGATAGGCTTGTAATTGTCCGCCGTGGGTTTGCCAGTGAGTGTAGCCCGGTTTTTGCCAAGGTGGTCCGAAATTAAAAGTCTGGTCGGTATTAAAACGCCCCGCCAACAACCAGGATAGAAAAGCCCAAAGAAGTAAACTACTAAAAATAACGATAGTTTTGCCGGCGAGGGAACCTCGCATTAACGATAAACGCGAGACGAGAGTGGCGGTTCCCAAACCGGCGAGAATAATAATTAGTGGTAGGGCAGGGAACATATAGCGATATTCTTTGTGACCTAAAAAGCTGTGAGAGAGGATAATAACTAGGGACAGAAGGGCGAGAATCCAGTGACGACGAGCAGCGATTGCACAGAAGAAGAGGATCGGAAACAGCCACCAAGACCAATTGAGGGCTAACCAAGTAAAATATTGCTGCCAAGGGGATACGCCAAAACTATTAAATTTTCCTTCAAAAATATTAATCCAGATCAGTTTCCAAATCGATTGGAAGGGGGTGGACCAAGTGAAAGCGTCTAAAGCACCCCCCAGCAAAACCGGACCGATAAAACCGAGGGCAAGGGGCGGTAATTGTTGAAATTTTTTTTGTCTAACTTGATAAATGAGGGCGATGGCGATGGCAGGCAGTAAATGAAATCGAAGATAGGTGGTCAATCCGTAGAAAAACCCTGTCCAATACAGTCGCTGACGAGAGGGGGGATTTTTGCCGTAACATCCTAAATAAACGCCGACTAGCAGGGAATAAGCGGCCATAACTTCGGTGAAGGCTTTCGGGGCAAAATAAATAAATTCAAACCAAATCGCACAAATACTGCCGGTTAGGATAGCGCCGGCCAAACCGATGCTTTCGTAGGCGATCGAGAATCCGATCCAAACGGGGATTAAAGATAGTAAACTGAGAAAAATCTTGATGCTGGCCAGATAGCCACTGGCTCCTTCCGAAAAACCAGCAGTTAGCTTCATAATTCCGCCAAGAATCCCCGGAAATAACCAAGAACGAATCCCGTCCCGAAAATCCCAAGGTATCATCCCATTGCCAAAAGCTAGTCGATGACCCTGTTCTAAGGTCTGAAAAATTTCATCCGGCCAGAGAATATTAGGATAAGAGAAAGCGGCATTTAGACGCAGGAAAAGAGCAAAAATAAGGATTAATAACAACCAAACTCTAGAATAATTTAACTGACGAATCATGTTGGCAACTAAGGACAAGATGTTTGCTTTAGGGGAAAATATAGGGATTTTTAACGGGGTAATTGTTGTTACTCGGCTATCAAGCTAATGTTTTTTAGCATATTGCTGATGGTAATGTCAATCTCTTAAGTTATAGTTTAGTAGGGAGAAACTGGGGAACTTTTCTGCCAGAAATGAGTCCCTTGTCTGGAGTTGGCTATAAAGATGAGTTTACCATTTGATGTCCCTGAGAATTTACGCAGGAGAAATTATCGAGATGACTTAACCTCGATAATCGGGTATTTAATCGATCTGGGTTTGTCAAAAAATTTAACCGTCAAACCATGTTACAATAGCACGGGTTCACCCCAAAAGATAAATAGCGAGCCAATTTCAGAATAATGCTGCAGCGAGATTTTATATTTAAGAATTTTGAAAAGTTTGATTACCGTCTATTTCTGGGTGTATTAATTACGGTCTTGGGATTTATCTTAAGATATTATCAGTACGATTCCTTGCCTCCCTATAACTGGACTCAAGATGAATTTGCCTTTGCTTGGAGTGGCATGAGTTTGATTCAAGAGGGAGTTCCTACCAGTTGGTCTTTCCTCAGTCCCACGGATGATTTTCTGGTGACAGTTTGGGAAAAAACTGCCGTTCGTTATCGTTTTGTTACCCCTTGGTTTGATCATCCTCCCTTGTTTGGATTAATTGTGGGTATGACGGCTATTTTATCGGGAGCAAAGGAATTTTTTGACTGTAGTTTAACAGTAATTAGAATTCCTTCTTTAGTTTTTGGCACTCTCTCTATTTTCTTACTTTATTTATTAGCTTTACGTTTGACTAATACTGGTGTGGCGATTATAACTTCTTTAATTTTTGCCACTAACCCCAATACGGTTTTTTTATCTCGTTTAGCAGTTAGTGAAAATTTATTATTATGTCTAAGTTTAGCGGTAGCACTTTTATTCCTTCAGTACGGTGAAAAGTCTCAAAAAAAGTATCTATACTTGGCTATATTTCTAGGTGGTTTAGCACCTTTAGTTAAGGTGACAGGATTATATATCCTCGCTTCTCTAGTTGCTTTACTATTATTCCAAAAAAATTGGCGAGATAGCTTAATCGCTTCTCTGACGGCAGTTTTATCCTTAGGTTTATATTACCTTTATGGTTGGTTTTATGATTTTAGTTGGTTTTTAACCACCCTTCAAGAACATAAAAATCGCTTTACGGATTTTGCTATGTTAAAAAATCTAGTTCTACCCACAGTTTTTTTTGAGGATGGTTGGTTGATTTTTAGTTGGATAACTTTACTGCTTGTTGCTAGATTTCCTTTAAAAATATCTAAAATACGATTAGTTACTTTTCCTATATTAATCTATACAATTCTTCTGATTTTTTCTGGCGCTCAAAGTCATTACTACGCTTGGTATGTAATTCCTTACTATGGATTTCTCTTTCTAGTGCTTGGTATATTCTTAGACGATTTTCGTAAGAACCCTGATTTTATCGGTGCTGCCACTATCTTTATTTTTATTGTCGTTTGGTCGGTGAATTTAAATATTAAGGATTGGGTTTTGAGTTCCCCTTACGGTAGATATTACTTTATTATCGGAACGGCAATTACTTTAGGGGGATTTTTCTTTAATGATTTAACCGAGAAAAAATCGGAAATTTTAACTAATTTTGTCAAGATAATCATGCTTATTGTCTTTTGGGGATTGTTACTAGGTAATCTTAATCTCATCCTTAACTATAAATTGCCAAGTTAAGCTAGTAAAACTAAACAAATAAATCTTGAACTTTTAATTATGACAACTCTGAAACGTTTTCCACTTTCTCATCCCTTATTTTGGGCAATTATCTACTTTATTGCTTTGGGAATTATCTCGGTTATTTTAGGTCAAGATGTTAGTTGGGATTTACGCAATTATCATTTCTATAATCCCTATATGTTATTGACAGGAAGGTTTAAGTATGATGTCCTACCCGCGCAGATACAAACTTTTTTTAATCCCCTG